>JBFWIF010000089.1:0-8912 GCA_050256135.1 Acidaminococcaceae bacterium
TCTTAGCTTCCGAATTTAAATTACCGAACCAAAACAACCTGCCTTATGTTTTTTTACCGGCAGTTCCGGAAAAACCTCGCGCAAACAGCCAAAAAGCTGAACCTGCAGCTTATTAAATTTATATATTGCTTTAAAACAAGAATTTACCCCCCCCCCCCCGCAGAAAAGCAAACGAAGAATATCTCACTTTCAGCAGCTTTGTATTCAAAAACTGGCAGCATGGTTAAGCTTTTCGAAAATTCTTTGCCATGCAATTAAAGCCTTACATAGCTACCAAACGAACAAGGCAATTTTTAAGCTGGGGAAGAATAGGTTTATTTCTTTTGGCTATCAGGCATTGTTGTGAGCAGGGTAGCCAGCAACTAAAACAACTATTTTTAAAATTTACCACTTAATTTTTTTGCAATGACAAATAGAATCTTAACCTTAGTTGTATTGCTTTCATTATTATTTTCTGCCAAAACGATTGAAGCTCAGGCCTACCGCCCTATGATACAGGATAGTGTGCGATGGATAGTTATTAGGAGTGATTGGAATAATCCCGACAGATGGGAGTACTATTCTTTGGGAGACACTATGGTTGATAACATTTTATACAAAAAAATTTATCACAGGTTCCTTGAGCCGGAGTATGGGATGCTACCTCCTTATGAACCCGTATCACCTTATGTTTTGTTTGGTTTAATGAGAGAAGACACCCTGGCACGTCAGGTTTTTGGTGTACGTTTGAATGACACAGTTCATTTTTACAGTGAATGTCCTCCCGGTTCGGAATCCTTAATGTATGATTTCTCGCTGAATGTGGGAGATACCCTATTCAATTCTTGTATCGTTAATATGTATGATTTTATTTCCTATGTTGTAAACTCAATATCTAATTGTAACGCATTATATGGGGTTACTACAAGATGTTTTGAAATAGGAGATGGCATGCTTTATGAAGGAATTGGATCCAATTATGGGCTTTGGGAGGCAATGTTTGATCCTGTCAAGACCTCATCTGATTGGTATACTTCTTTAGAGTATTATTGCCCGGATGCTGATTGCCCTTATATTGTTGGTGAACATGACATTCCCATCGAAAGCAAAGTCAAAAAATTTCCAAATCCGGTGCATAACGAATTGACCATAGAGCTATCTTCGGCTGATTTATATAAGCCGGTTCAAATTGAAATGTTAAGTATTCAGGGTGAATTGCTTGATTCCTTTTGGCCAAAGACTAAGACTATCCGTCTGCCATTTAGTGGTTACAAGCCGGGGATTTACTTATTGAGGATTTCCAGCGGAAAAACCCAAATGGTGTATAAAATTGTAAAAGTTTAAGGAGGAAATGTTTTCAATTTATTTGCAATAGTAATTTAGTGAGACTATTAATTATTTTCAAATTATTGATTATGAAACATATAACATATATTTTAGCAAATATTTTATTGTGCTGTTTTTTTGCAGCATTCAATACAAACATTAATGCCCAAGAAATTACTTTACCTTCAGGTAGCAATTTCTATGACTATATTGAAGCTGCACGCACATCTGAATTCTATGATGATGCAGACACGATTGAAGGTGGATTTAAGTCCAAAATAGATCGATTGGAGCTTTCATGGGGCAACAGACTATATCCTCATGGAGATTTTATGATTGCAAACCGTGCAATTATTGATTATGCAGAGAACTTTCAATATATTCCAAGTGATGTAGATCCTAACTGGATTTGCGTGGGACCATCAAATACACCCTCAAATAATCCCTCGAGAGGTGTTGGTCAAATTCACCGAATAGCTTTTGACCCGAATTATGGTATCACCAACCAAACAGTATATGCTGCATCCGGTTTTGGTGGTTTATGGAGGTCTGAAAATGGTGGTGACAATTGGGTAAATGTAAATACTGACCTGTACCTACCAATGACAACTGTGGCTGATGTAGTTGTAAGTCCTGAGGATGGTAATACTATTTTTATAGGTACAGGCTGGCCTGATGGAGGTGTTGCTTTTAAGTATTCTTCAAATTGGTCTAGTATCAATCCTGTTTATACTATTGGGGTGTATAGGTCAACAGATTACGGAACAAGCTGGTATCCTGTCAATGATGGACTTTTAGAAGATTTTTACATCACCGGAGGAGTCATCAGGAAAATGGAAATTGATAAATCTAATCCAAATATTATATTTTTGGCCACTTCAAACGGAGTTTATAGAACAACCAATGCATTGGCAGATACTCCTGAGTGGAATAATGTTTTCGAAGGATCTTCAGATGAAGATGGAGACTTTAGGGTAATAAAATACAAACCGGGCAGTAGTGACGTATTGTATGCTGCAAGTAACAATATCTTCAAAAGTACGGATGGTGGCTCCTCCTGGAATAGTATGACCGGAGCAGAAACAGGGCTTGATTTCAATGAATTGTTGCCTTTTGAGCCTTATAGGATTAACCTTGCCGTTACACCGGCAAATAGCAGTAGGGTTTATGCTTATATTTTTGGTTTCTCGAATGGAAACGAAAAAGTATACTTGTATTATTTTGATGGCAATGAATGGGTGTATATTTGGTCAGGTATTGGCTCTTTTAATCTTGATTGGATGGGTTTTGCTGTTTCACCAATAAATGCTGATGAGTATTATTTCTATGGCAGACAAGGGTTTTATACTGGAGGAATAATGGGTAGTAAAAGTTTGACCAATGCTCCGGTAATTAAAGGAAAATACATAAGTGATGGCACCTATGCAGATGGACATGTGCTTGAATTTGAGCCTAATATTACAGATAATCCTTTATTGTTTTATGGACATCATGGAGGTATTAGCGTTGGAAACACATCCCCACCAGACGAGCCTATATGGGAGAAGAAGAACAATGGATTGGCTAATCTATTATTGTGGTCTTTTGACGACTCCGAGTTTCATAAGGATATAATTGTTACAGCTAAGCAAGACCATTATTGTGATATATATAAAGAAGGAGAGTGGCTTGCAGTAAGTAATTTTATAAGTGATAGCTATTCAGCAAAAACAGCCAAATCAAATGACATATATTTTTTTGGATCATCAAGTGGTACTAGTTTGGCTAGAATTTGCATATCAGATTTGACAATAAAATCTGAATCAGACATAATACCAATAGATGTTGCCTCAGGAACACTTAATGCACATATAACTAAGACTTTTCAGTTAAAGTCTCCTCCAAATACTAATCACGATTTTTTCACTTTTTCTGAATTGTACAGACGTAAACTCTCAGAACCAATTAATAATGATCCGGATTTTTTGTGGGAAATTGATTCAGATATAGGGAAATTACAACCACCGGCATGGACACGTCAGCTTACGGAGTACGATTTCTGCTATCTGCAACCAGATTATCAGTATCTAACTAATGGCAATAATGTCTATAGTGATAATCCGTCAGGCTATTGGTTTGAGCCGTTTATTGCAAAAACATCCATCGGAGGACTAACTAATGGCCAATATTATACTGATGAAGACGCTTATGTGAAGATGACCTATCCAGGTACTGATGAAATGCTTCCACTAATATCAGGGATTGCTGTGCATCCTGAACAACCTGACAAGGTTTGGGTTTCATTAATAGGGTACGATAATATTGATATGAGAGTAGCATTGTCCACTGATGGAGGGGATACCTGGGAAAATGCTGACCCAAATAACAGCCTGCCTAATTTACCTGTTAACAGCATTGTATATCAATACGGTAGTAACGATGTTTTATATGTTGGCACTGATGTTGGTATATTTTACAAAGATGCATCAATGACAAATTGGGAAAGATATGGTGATTTCCCCCATGTAAGAGTAATGGAATTAAAAATAAACTATTGCCAAAGTAAACTTCGGGCTGCAACATTTGGAAGATCAATCTGGGAAGCTGATCTGATGCCTTTCGATAATACATTGTTTTTTGAGATTAATGCTGGTGAAGATATTGTTTGGGAAAATGATAAAGCCTTACATACAAGTCTAAAAATTAAGACAGGAGGAAAATTAACTATAAAAGGATTTTTAAGTATGCCTGCTAACGCTGTAGTAGTTGTTGAAGAGGGTGCAATCCTGGAAGTTGATAATGGAGTAATTGCGAATAAATGCGGCCAACCCTGGCAAGGCATCCAAATCCAGGGCAACAGCAGTACCCACCAGTGGCCCGATGCCAATGGCAACTACCAGCAGGGAAAGCTGGTACTCAACAATGCCACGATCGAAAATGCCATTGTTGCTGTTGACCTGTGGAAAGATGGCGATTACAGCAAAACCGGCGGTATCGTGCATGCCACCAACAGCAATTTTATCAACAATGTACGTGCCGTTCATGCCCTGCAATACCGTAACTTCCATCCGGTGAACTATGACGAGATGGCCTACAATGCTTCCTTTACCAATTGTACTTTTGAAATCAATGCCGATTATCCCGGCCACGAAACCTTCTTTAAACATGTTGACCTCAGCCAGGTGAACGGCTTGCGTTTCAATGGCTGCGATTTCAGCCTCTCGCCCGATGCACAGAATGTTTCAGACTACAACCAGGCCATTGCCTCTTACAGCGCGGGCTTTAGGGTAGATGCCCCCTGCAACAACAATGTACAGCCCTGCAGCAGCTACGACCACTCCACCTTCAACGACTTCAGGGTGGGGATTTATGCCGCAGCTATGAATTCCCCATACACCTATTACATCAACCGTGCAAAATTCAATGGCAATACCATTGGTGTATTATCCAACAATGTAAATAATGCCATCATTCTCAATTCCGAGTTTCATGAAGCCAAAAACCAGTACAACTGGGAGTTTTGCACCTATGGCATTTTTATGCAGGCAGCAAACAGCTTCACCATCGAAGACAACCAGTTCTTTAAGCAGCAAGGCGCCCCGCTTTCCAATTATATCGGTATTGGTGTGTTCGATTGCAACGCCATTGCCGATGTTTACCGCAACGAGTTTACGGGCCTCACCGCCGGAAACTATGCCTATGGGCGTAATTGGTTTGATGAGTTGTATCATGGCGTAGAATACCTCTGCAACACCAACACCAGCAACTGGGCCGATTTTTATATTACAGGAAACTCTGATCTACCAACCAACGGCATCCAATCTAAGCAGGGAGCCATAAGCCTGCCGGCACGCAACACTTTTTCATCATCAGGAGCCACCTGGCATTTCTACAATGAAACGAAAAACCTGGTAGATTATTATTTTTGCCAGGACTGCTCCGGACATTATCCTGAGTATGTTGAAAATGTTAACCGCGAATCGGTAAGCACAAGCGGCACCTGCCCCCCGCATTACGGAAGCGATACGCCGGAACGATCTGTTGTGATGGATGCTACCGAACTTTTAGAAGCCGAAACAGTCTTTGCCCAGTCCAACTATGACTATCAGGGTGTAAAAACCCTTTACAACAACCTGAAAGACGGAGGCAGTACCGAAGAGGCTATATTTGATGTTTCAACAGCCCAGCCTTCACAGATGTGGGAAATACGTTCTAAACTCCTTGGTGATTCACCCTACCTGAGTACCGAAGTACTCAAACTGGCAGCCGACCGCACTGATATGTTCACCGAGGCGGCCATATTCGACATTTTGGCGGCCAATCCCGATGAGCTTAAAAAAGAGGAGCTGATGAAGTATCTCGAAGAAAAAGAAAATCCACTACCCGACTATATGCTCAACATCCTGAAGCAGGTAGCCGAAGGCACCTCCTATCGCACCGTGCTTGAACTGCAGATGAGCAGGCACAGCCATGATCGGGCACAAGCAGCAAATGACATCATCCGCAGCATCCTCAATGCCGATGAGCTGGATATGGATCAACTGCAGCTTTGGCTGACCAACTTTGGCGGCCTGGAAGCCGAGAAACAGCTCATCGCCACCTATGCCCATCAAGGCGATTACAACCTTGCTCTGGCACTGGCCGAAACACTGCCTGTAGCCTATAAGCTGCAAGACGAACAACTGCTCGACCACAACCAGTATATGAGCCTGTTGCAATTGCAGCAGAACCTCAAAAACAGCGGACGTACATTGAATCAGCTCAATACAGCCGAACAACAGCAGCTGACCGAAATAGCCGAATCAGAAACAGCCTCTTCATCGGCCATGGCCAAAAGTGTGCTCGAGTTATTTTATGGAACCGGATTCGAGCGCTGCCTGCCCATCGCCGGCGAGGCATCCTACAAAAGCAGTGCAGCAGCTGATCTGAACCGGCTTGCCGAACACTATGGCATGAGCTTAAGTGCCAAACCCAATCCTGCAGGCGATTGGGCAGCTTTCGACTATACCCTGCCCGAAGGCACCGAAACAGCCCTGCTCGAAATCACCGATGCAGCAGGCAAAACTATTGCCACCTACACCCTGCAGGGCAGGATGGGTCAGCAACTGACTGATACCCGCCAATGGCCTGCTGGCCAATATGTATATACCCTGAAAGCAGCCGGATTTACACAATCGGGCAAACTGGTAGTAAAATAAACAATTTATCAGCAGCAGGCAGCCCGGGCTGCCTGCTGCTATAACACCAAGGACTATGAAAAAGCTACTCTTCCTCATACTACTTGCCGCACATTGTCTTGCAGCCTACACCCAGCCCATTGCCCTGGAATGGCAGGCCTGTTTTGGAACACCCTACAAGGAAATAGTGTTTGATGTTTGTGCTACTGGAGATGGTTATTTAATTGCAGCTGAGGGAAATACCAATAGTCCAAGAGGTATAGATGTGTTATTAATTAGGACAGACTTAACAGGTAATATTATATGGGAAAAATATCTTGGTGGTAGTTCGTCGGATACGCCTACCAGAATATTCCCAGCTGGGAATGATACCTACTATATCTCTGCGATTTCAGGTTCTATTGACGGAGATATTTCCAATAATCCATATCCTGATGGTTTGTCGAATAATTGGATTGTTATGATTAACGGTCAGGGAGAGATTATCTGGGATAAGATGTATGGAGGCAATTGTTTTGAACGGGACTGGGATGCCTGTCTCACGCATGACGGAGGCATGGCCAGTTTGGGCTATACGTGCAGCGACGACGGCGACATCAGCAATTACTATGGCATGTGGGACACCTGGCTACTGCGCACCGACAGCCTGGGCAACAAGCTGTGGGACTTTAGCATTGGCACAGCAGGTCTCGATTTTCCCAGTGCAGTCATTCAAACCTCCGACAGGGGCTTTCTGGTCGCTTCCGGCTCCATGCCCACTACTGGGGGTAATATTAGCTGCCAGCCTTATGACCTTGAAACCTCGGACATTGTATTGTTTAAAATCGATTCCATGGCCAACATCGAATGGCAGCAATGTATTGGAGGAAGCAGTGAAGAAGCTGTTCAAGACATGATTGAAGTGGAGGACGGGTATATGCTGGCTTGTATTGTACAATCAGCCGATGGGGATATGACGGGTTCAGGCTATCATTATGGCTATGATTCTCAGGGTCATCCATATACTGATGTGTGGCTGGCCAAACTCGATTTCGAAGGCAATATCGTTTGGCACAAGTGCTATGGTGGCACCGCACCGGATGTACCCAACAGCATATTCTCCACCGGCGACGGAGGCTATATCGTAATAGCCGAAACCGAATCGAACAACGGAGATGTGTCGGGTAAACATCAACCACATGGATATTTTTCAGATATATGGGTGTTTAAGATCAATGCCAGTGGCGATCTGCTGTGGCAAAAATGTATTGGAGGCATGGGTTACGACAGGCTGGACTGGAGCGGCGTGCTGGATATGGGAGATGGAAGCTATGTGATTGCATCCACAATGCAGGTTGCTGAAAATGCCGGCGACATCAATTGCGCTGTAAATATCGGCAGCTTCGACATCTGGCTTATCCAGATTCGCGACACCACGGTAGTGGGCAGCAACGAGCAGCCAGCCATAGCGCAAAGCCTGCTGCTGTACCCCAACCCCTCCACCACCCAAAGCTGGCTGCAACTACCCGGAAACACGAGCCTCGCACAAGCACAAATAGCACTCTACAGCCCCGCTGGTAAGCTGCTACACAAAGCAAAGCCAAGCAGTCATTTTCACAAGATTGATGTGGCACATCTGCCCAAAGGCTTGTATTTGGTGAGACTGTGGGATGGAGAAAGGTGGTACATGGAGAAGCTGTTGGTGCGGTAGGATAGCGAGTTTAATTTACCTCAGTAAAATTTTCATGCATAATTTTTTTATTTTCAGGATATTTTGTACTTTTGCCGGCTCATTTTAAGGTACATCCGGACAAATAGGATGTTTTCATCCTCAAGACCTTAAAGAAAATTTTAAAGTTTAACCCCCCTGATTTGCTGAACCGGACTGTAAAACAGGTACAAATTGTTTTTAAATGACTGAAAACGAAAAAATCGTCAACGAAGAAAACGCAGAGGAACAAGCCCAAACTCCTGTCGCCGCTGACGAAACCAAAAAGGAGGAAACTCCCGTAGCCGAAACTCCTGAAGCTGAGGCTCAAACTGCAACTGAAACTGAAGCAAAACCCGAGGTCGAAGCTGAAGTTAAAGCTGAAGAAAAAACTGAAGTTAAGACAGAAGTTGAAGCTCCTGCTGAAACTGAAACAGTTGCTGAAAAGGCTGAAGAAAAGCCAGCCCAAAAAGAAAAAGTAAAACCAACTGTGCCAGAAGATTTTGACTGGGACAATATTGGTAAAAAACGGGAAGTTTACTCCAAATCCGATCGCGAAAAACTCGAACAATTGTACGACAAAACCCTCAGCTCCATTGGTGATCATGAGGTGATTGACGGCATTGTGGTAAGCAAAAACAGCCGTGAGGTTGTGGTAAATATCGGATTCAAATCTGATGGCGTAATCCCTGTAAACGAATTCCGCTACAATCCAAACCTCAAAGTTGGAGATAAAGTAGAGGTTTATGTTGAAAATCAGGAAG
>JBFWIF010000090.1:0-8810 GCA_050256135.1 Acidaminococcaceae bacterium
ACGAAAATGATTGTTGCTGAGCTCGGAGCGGTGAAAAAGACCACTGACTTTAAAACCAAAATCAACGAAAACACCAAAATCGACGACATTTTGCACGGTGCCTTTAACAACAGAGCCTATTTCCAACTCGGACAATTTTGTCACTTTTTTGCGGGGAATTGGTGCTGGTGCATCTTCCCTGGGATCACGGCCTGGATTTGCAAAGGCGTTTAAGATATCAATAACGGTAGGTTTACCAGCACTTAGTTTGCAGGCAAGCAATTCAGCATCGGCTTTTTGCGCTGCGGTGATTATTTCATTTTGTTTGCTCTGGCATTCACTGAGAGAGAAGCCGAGCTCAGTAAGGATAATTTTTGCCAGCTCATAGCTTTCAGGATGGATGGCGGTATTGTCCAAGGAATTTTCACCATCTTTAATACGTAAGAAGCCTGCGCATTGGGTAAAAGCAGCAGGGCCAAGCCGGGTTACTTTCAATAGTTCTTTGCGATTTTTGAAACGGCCGTTACTGTCGCGCCAGATTATAATATTTTTGGCAACACTGCCTGAGATACCAGCTACGTAGCTGAGCAGTGCCGGAGAAGCAGTATTCAACTCAACACCGACATGATTAACACAGGATTCAACGACTGTTCCTAAGGTTTCAGTAAGAGTTTTTTGATTGACATCATGCTGATACTGTCCAACACCAATGGCTTTTGGTTCTATTTTAACCAGTTCGGCCAGTGGATCCTGGACTCTTCTGGCAATGGAAACCGCGCCGCGAATGGAAACGTCAAGCTCAGGCAATTCTTCACGGGCCAGCTTTGATGCCGAGTAAACCGAGGCACCGGCTTCACTGGTTATGAGGTAGGAAAGCTTTAAATTATGCTTTTCAATCATTTGAGCGGTAAATTCTTCTGTTTCATAAGAGGCCGTGCCATTACCGATAGAGACAAGCGTAACGTTATTAAACTTGACTAGGTTGAGGAAATCTTCTTCAGCTTGTGCATGCTGGCGGTCGCTGCCAGTAATATAGAGAGTACCTATGGCTTTTACCTGACCTTCAGGGGTGACAACAGCAGCTTTGCAACCTGTACGGTAACCAGGGTCAAGACCCAGCACGGTATGACCGCTTAATGGTCTCTGCAGCAGTAATTGTCTTAAATTGCTGGCGAAGACTGCTATCGCCTGTTTTTCAGCTTTTTCCGTCAGCTCATTTCTGATTTCTCGCTCGAGAGAAGGGAAAATCAGCCTTTTGTAGGCATCGGCGGCCGCCGCGGTATAAAGCTCGGTAAAAAATCCATTTTCCTTGATTTGCAGTTTGTGATTAATTTTAGCTAGCGTTGATTCAGAAGGAAGATTCAAATGCAGTTTCAGACAACCTTTTTTCTCGCCGCGGTTGAGAGCCAGAATGCGATGAGGCGGTAATTGTTTTACCGGTTCAGCATATTCCTTATACATCAAGAAATCCTGACCTACTGTTTCATCGACACAGAGTTCGGAGACAAGTTCGGCATTCTGCCTGATTGTTTGACGTACCAATTCGCGAATGTCAGCACGTTCGGCAACGGTTTCAGCGACGATATCAGAAACACCAGCCCAGACATCGTCAATATTTGAAAGCCCTTGTTCTTCATTAAGATAGGGTGTTGCCAGCTGTTCAAGGGTTTCCACCGGTTTTTCCTGCGCCATGATCAGATCGGCTAAAGGTGTGAGACCTTTTTCACGCGCAATCTGCGCACGGGTCCTTTTCTTAGGACGGTAAGGCAGATAGAGGTCTTCGAGATCCTGCAGTTTGGTAGTGCTATTTATGGCTTTTTCCAATTCCGGCGTCATTTTCTCCTGCGCCGTGATGGAGGCAATAATGTCATTTCTTCTTTCCGCCAGGTTACGTAAATATTGTGAACGTTCGCTGATATTGCGAATTTGTTCTTCGTCAAGTTCACCAGTCACTTCCTTACGGTAACGGGCAATAAAAGGGATGGTGTTGCCATCATCAAGTAGTTTCAGCGCCGCATCTATTTTTTTTTCGGCAATGATTAATTCTTTGGCAAGTATACTAGTAATTTCTGACATGATTTACCTACTTTCTAAACAGTGTGAAAGTGTTAATTCGTTACACATGTTGCAAAATCCTTTATTTTACGTTCTGTTACGTACAAATAAAGACGTTTCAAAATGCAAAATATTAGTAATTTAGAAAGAATGCTCTCGAAATACAAAGTAGGTGAGGGATAAAGAAGTGACGGGCTTGCTGCACGTCAGCGACCGACTGCTTGCAGGCGAATTGTCGCGTGTGGAAGCAGCCAGAGGAACTCTTCATCCCTTGCCAGATAAAACCAAAGATTTAATCATTGCAAATTCTTTATTAAAATTCTTGACAAATAATAATTCTGAAAATATAATTAAATCTGCAACTTATCAATATAATAATCTTTATTAATTGGTAACTCTAAAAGAAATTACTGTTAAGGGAGGGAAATTTATGCTTACAAGTCAAAGTCTGGCGAGTGTTTTAAGAAATAGTGGGTTTAAAGTTACGCCGCAGCGTTTAGCTGTTTATGAAGCCTTGGCCAATACGAAGTCCCATCCCAATGCAGAGCTTCTATACAATGAGTTGAGACCGAAATACCCATCTATGAGTTTCGCCACTGTTTATAAGACTGTAGAAATTTTAAACGAATTGGGCTTGATAACTGTTTTGAACACGGGCGAAGGCAGTTCTCGGTATGATGCTGATGTTAAGGAACATTCACATATTCAGTGCAGTGTCTGTGGGCGTGTCGATGATATCGGACCGTTGTCAGTTGCTAAGTTAGATGAAGAAGTAACTAATGACACCGGATATAAAGTGCAAGGACAGAAATTTTACTTTTATGGTATTTGCCCAGCTTGTAAAAACAAAGCTTAAAGAAATTTAGCCAGCTGAAAAGCTGGCTTTTTCACTTTTTTTCACAATTTATTTTACCGTATTTGTTATAATATATGGCAGATGGTATTTGTAAGTTATAAGGAGGGACCTTAATGACAGAACTTGCCAGATATTTGGAACATACTCTGCTGAAACCAGAGGCAACGGTCGCAGATATAATAAAAATATGCGGAGAAGCAAAGGAAAATCAGCTTAGAGCTGTTTGTGTAAATCCTTGCTATGTAGCGTTGGCAGGACATTTATTGTCGGGGACGGGAGTAAA
This sequence comes from Acidaminococcaceae bacterium, assembly GCA_050256135.1. Lineage (GTDB taxonomy): Bacteria > Bacillota > Negativicutes > Acidaminococcales > Acidaminococcaceae > RZYP01. Next base: position 3,174 of record JBFWIF010000090.1, read on the forward strand.
AGTCGTAACGGTCATTGGTTTTCCATTGGGAGCAACCTATCCGGAAGTTAAGGAACTGGAAACCAAAATGGCGGTAGCCAATCATGCTGACGAAATTGACATGGTCATGAATATATCGGCTTTTAAAACGGGTGACTACCAGGCAGTTGAAGATGAGATTAAAAGAGTGGTTACAGCAGCAAAGCCACGTCAGGTCAAGGTTATTATTGAAACAGCGCTTTTGACAGATGAAGAAAAGCGCAAGGCTTGCCAATTGGTGATTGCCGGCGGAGCAAAATTCGTTAAAACAAGTACAGGTTTTGCTAAAAACGGAGCAACTGTCAGTGATTTACGTTTAATAAAAGAAGAGATTGCTGGTTCAGGGCTGGGCATCAAAGCAGCCGGGGGCATTCGCGATGCAGCGACAGCCAAGGCCATGTTGGAAGCTGGGGCTACGCGTATAGGCACAAGCGTTGGAAATCTTATTGCAGCGGAGGATGTATGAGCAAAGAATTCGAAGTTGCAGTAATTGCTAGTGGCAGTAAAGGTAATGCTACTATTATTAAGGCTGGTGACACAGCTTTTCTGGTTGATGCAGGCATCAGCTGCCGCAGAATTACGAACGGCTTGAAAGAATGCGGTCTGCATCCGCTTGATTTGTCAGGTGTATTGATAACTCATGAGCATACTGACCATGTTAGCGGTCTGCCCGTCTTAAGCAGAAAGTATAAACTGCCGATATTTGCCAATGAGAAAACTTGGCAGGCGATGGAAGTTCGTAATGAGATAGAACGCTCCTGCCATAGGCTCCTGCCAGGGCAGCTTTCTTTTGGCGGTATGACAGTTGCCTCTTTTGCTATATCACATGATGCGGCAAGTCCTGTTGGCTACTCATTTCTTTTCAAAGAAGAAAAATGCACCTATCTGACAGATAGTGGGTTTGTAAATGAGGAAATAAAATTAGCAACCCTTAATAGTGATGTGTTGATTCTGGAAGCCAATCATGATGAGGAGATGTTGAAAACAGGCCCGTATCCCCGGATGCTGAAAGAACGCATCCTTGGTACGCGCGGACATTTATCGAATACTGCCGCAGGCTGGTTTTTAGCCAATATGGAGAAAATGCCGCAGGAGGTTTTTTTGGCTCACATCAGCCAGGAGAACAACAAACCTGAACTGGCGCTTTCCACGGTGGAAAGAATTCTGAGTGATTCTGGTTGCCCTGTATTGCCACGAATATTTGTTACCTCACAGGGTGATCTGGTACATAATTGATTTTGATTTAAGGAGTGATATCTATGAATAAAAGTATTTTTAGTAAAACATTTTCTGTTTTATTTGGGATTATGTTAGGAGTGATGCTTGTTTTAGGAGGCTGTTCTTTGGCTAAGCAGGGGCAGTATGCAAAAAGCGTACAACCAATAGCAAGCAAAGCTATCGCGGCAGATCCTAGTGAAGCACGGAATACTCCTATTGTAAAAGCAGCAAAAAAAGTAGGCCCGGCAGTAGTGGGTATTACTAACAAAGCTTTGGTCAGGGATATTTTTAATAGAGTTCAGCTGACTGAGCTTGGCACAGGCTCTGGAGTTATTTATGATAAAAAAGGCCTCATTGTTACCAATAATCATGTAGTAGAAGGTGCACAAGAGATAGTTGTCAGCTTGTCTGACGGACGGTCTGTACCAGGAGAGGTTCTCGGCACTGACGCTGCGACGGATTTAGCAGTCGTTAAAATTGATGCGGATAATCTTACAGTTGCAAACTTTGGCGATTCCGACCAAATTATGGTTGGCGAGCCGGCAATTGCTATCGGTAATCCGCTTGGATTGGAATTCCGCGGCAGCGTTACTGCCGGCGTGATCAGTGCTTTGAATCGTTCTATTGATCTTGGTGAACGTAAATTCAAACTAATTCAGACTGATGCCGCTATCAATCCTGGCAATTCCGGTGGAGCTTTAGTTAATGCTGATGGTGAGGTCATTGGTATCAATAGCGCCAAGATTGCGGTATCTGGTGTAGAAGGGATAGGCTTTGCTATTCCAATCAATGCAGCAAAACCTATTATCGCTGATTTAGAAAAACAAGGCCGTGTTTCGAGACCATATTTAGGCGTAAGTTTGGTAGATAAAGATATTGCCGAACGTTATGGAATTGATGTTGATTTGAAAGGCGGTATCTATATTATTAAAGTTGCAGGCGGCGGCCCAGCTTGGAAGGCAGGCCTCAGAACTAATGATATTATTACAAAATTTGATGGCGAGAAAATCAGCAGTGTCAGTGATTTAAGGGATAAAATTGCTGCCAAAGGAATCGGTGGAACAGTTACTTTGACTGCTTTGCGCGGTGGTAATGAAATGACTGTAGATGTTACGCTGGAAGAAATGCCGGCACAGGGATAAAGAATGAAAATTACACTAGCCTGTGTGGGTAAAATTAAAGAGAAATATCTCTCAGCCGGTATTGAAGAATTCACTAAAAGACTTACACCATTTTGTAAGTTGGAAACAATTGCTATCAGTGAAGAAAGAATGCCGGAAGACCCATCTCCAGCTGAAAAGGAGCAAGTGCTCGCCAAAGAAACTGAACGACTGCTGGCAATCATCCCGCAGAATTCTTATGTAATTGTGCTTGACGTCAAAGGTGCGCTTATAAGTTCTGAAGAATTGGCGGCTAAATTCGATAAATTGGCTCTTGGCGGTAACAGTCATGTGACGTTTGTTATCGGCGGAGCATTTGGCTATACCGATGCTCTCCGCAAACGAGCAGATGAGACGATTTCTTTCTCACGTATGACTTTTACGCACCAGATGATCCGCCTGCTTTTGGTTGAACAGATATACCGGGCTTTCAAAATCAGCCGCGGTGAAAAGTACCACTGGTGATAATTTAATATTTACTTATAAACAAGGGCAGAGTCCAATTGGATTCTGCCCTTAAATATTTGTACGTACATGTTATTTTTTAAAATTTTTTATGATATCACCAAGAGTTTCGATGCCTTTGGCTAAGTCTTCCTTGTTAGCGTAGGCGAAAGATAGGCGAATATTTTTGTTCTCTTTGTAATCGTAGACGCTGCCGGGATTCAGCAGGATATTTTTGCTGAGTGCTTCCTGAAACAGTTTATCACTGGAAATTTTACTGTTGACACGTAACCAGATATAAAGGCCTCCATTCGGTATATCCCAAACAGCAATGTCACTGAAATTCTTATTTAATGCTTCCAAGGCAATATCGCGACGTTCTTTTAACTGGAGGCGCAGCTTGCTTAAATACTCATCATAGGCACCGCTGCCAAATATTTCTGTCAGTGCCCACTGTGATAGGGAACTTGCGCCATAGTCCATCTGCATCTTGACATCAGCCAGCCTGTTAACGACTGATTCCGGTCCCACGAGCCAGCCGACACGGAAGCCTGGGGCAAGTGTTTTCGAAATCGTGCCTGTGTAGAGCACTACACCGCTGTCATCAAGCGCTTTGATTGGCAGCGGTGGGTTGTAACCGTCGAAATATAGTTCTCCGTAGGCATCATCTTCCAAAATTGGCAGCCGATGCTTACTGCAGAAATCAAATACTTCTCTTCGCCTTTCCGCAGTCATGACTAAGGTGGTGGGGTTCTGATAGGTAGGTATCGTATAGAGGAGAGAGCCGTTAGGAATTTTGCCAATCTTCCAGGGTACGAGACCGTTTTTATCCATGGCAACGCCGGTAAAACTGATGCCGGCAGATTGAAATACCTGCAATGACTTCAGATAAGTAGGTGTTTCTGTATAAACCTGTGCACCAGGTTTCAGCATACCGACAGAAATTAGCTGTAAGGCTTGTAAGGAACCAGACGTAATCAGAATGTTGGAAGACTTTACGTTGATACCACGTGACGCTAACCTTTGCACAAGGCTTTCTCGCAATTCTGCTAAGCCTCTGGCTTCTAAATAATTTAATGACGATATTTTGGCAGGCAATGCTTTGAACACTTCTGCCAGCATGCTTTGAGGAAAAAGCTGAGGTGATAATTCACCTGTACCTAGACGAATGAAGTTTTTATCAAATTCCAGTTTATTAATTAATTGGATAGTAGGCAAATTCGGTTTGAAAGGTCCGGCCGCAATATATTTGTTCCAGTCGGGCGGTGACGACATCAGAAGTGACCAGGTGTTGCAGGCAATTTTGGTGCCGCCACCGTAATCGGCATCAATGATACCATAAGATTTCAAAGTTTCCATGGCGTTAATGATAGTACTTCTGTTGACCCCGAAAAGTTTCGCCATTTCTCTCTGGGGCGGTAGTTTGCTGCCGACAACCCAGTCTCCGCTTGCTACTTTGGCACTGATATAATCAACAATCTGCTTGTGCAAAGTTTTTTTTGCTTTAAGATTCGGCTGCCAGGTAATGTTAACCAATTTAGCAGTATTGTTGTTTGCCTGCTTTTCCATAATTTAGTCACCTCTTTGTAAGATAACAATACATTTGGCTGGCTAAAAAGTCAATGCTTGGCTGGTTACAATAGCAAAAACCTAGATTATAATTGCTTTACTACATAAATTTGGCTGGCATAAAGGAGAAGGAAAATGATGTTTTTTTGGCAAGGTTTGACGATAGGACTAGTTTCTGTCGCACCGATAGGAATTCAAAATTTATTTGTAATTAATACAGCGCTTACACAATCACGTCTGAAGGTTTATCTGACGGTTCTGATCGTCACTTTATTTGACATAAGTCTTGCGGTGGGCTGTTTCTTTGGCATGGGTGCACTTATTACAACCTCCAAGACAGCTGAACTAGTCATATTGTTGACTGGTAGTTTGCTTGTAACTTGGATAGGAATTGGACTTTTGAGAAGTCAAGGAGACATGAATTTTGATGAAAGTGTTGATGTGCCGCTGTCGAAAGTTATAGCCACTGCCTGTCTTGTAACTTGGTTTAATCCACAGGCTCTGATAGACGGTGCCGTAATGCTCGGTGCTTTTAAAGCCTCATTGCCGCCGGGTCAGGATATGCCCTTTATCTTAGGGGTAGCAGCCGCTTCAGCATTGTGGTTCCTGACGATATCTACTATTATTCTGTTATTCAGCGCTAAGATTACCGCTGCGACTCTGCGCAAAATCAATGTTATCTGCGGAATCATAGTTATTTTTTATGGTTTAAAGTTGGGGCATCATTTTGTAAAACTGCTTGGAGAATAGGAATAATTATTACTGTATAGGTAAACTTATAGCTCATTTGGCTGCAAGTATTTCGCTAAAATATTGATTTGAGCTTTCAATATATATTTCGTCTGGCAAAAATTTTTGCGCCAGAGCCTTTTCTGTTTCTGCCGAAAGTGCCTGATGCGAGACAATTTCACTGCCTGCTTTTCTAAGATGTTGCAGATAAGATTTCACCTGCGGCAGATCTGCTGCCAGCAATCCACCCTGAGATGCGTAAATTTCTGCTAATAACTCAGTTTGCATATTCAGTGCAAAACGCCGTGCCCAAAGTGATAAAGCTTGAAAATGCGAACGTTCAGGGAATCCGCAATTTGATATTACCAGTAGCTGTGGGGTTTTTTCCTGAGGATTTTGTATATGACGTGATTCTCCATTTTTGGTTTTGCCAAAGTGGGGATTGCCTTTGACAAGCAAACGTTCTAAAAATACTTTTAGCATGCTGGAAACAGTATCA
>JBFWIF010000091.1:0-8776 GCA_050256135.1 Acidaminococcaceae bacterium
AAAATCCGGTGCAAGCAAATGTTTCATTCTTGACTTGAAAGAAGAGTTTATTGCGGACTATGTTTGGCCAGTAGTTAAAGCTGGTGCTGTTTATGAGAAAAAATATCTTTTAGGAACTTCGTTCGCTCGTCCTTTGATTGCTAAGAAACTTGTTGAAATTGCTTTGGCAGAAGGTGCTGATGCTGTTGCTCACGGCGCTACCGGCAAAGGTAATGATCAGGTGCGGTTTGAGTTGTCTGTAAAAGCGTTGGCTCCGCAATTATCTGTTATTGTGCCTTGGCGTGAATGGAATATCCGTTCCCGTGAAGATGCTATTGATTTTGCTGAAGCCCACAATATTCCTATTCCTGTTACCAAATCTCATGACTATAGCATGGATCGCAATATGTGGCATCTCAGCCATGAAGGTTCTGACCTTGAAAATCCTTGGAATGCGCCGAAGGATGAATTGTTTATCGTTACTAATACACCAGAAAAAGCTCCTGATAAAGCTGAGTATGTAGAACTTGAGTTTGAACAAGGTGTGCCGGTTGCTGTAAACGGCACAAAGTTGAGCCCGGCTAAAATTGTTGAAACCCTTAATGAAATCGGTATCCGTAATGGAGTTGGCATTTGCGACATGGTTGAAAATCGTCTTGTAGGCATGAAGTCCCGCGGCGTCTATGAAACTCCTGGTGGCACTATTATTTATTACGCACACAATGAATTGGAAAACCTCTGCCTTGACCGTGCGACTAATCATTATAAACAGCTTGTTGGCGTTAAATATGCTGAACTTGTATATGATGGCATGTGGTTCTCGCCTTTGCGTGAAGCACTTGCAGCTTTTGTCGATGAAACTCAAAAAACTGTTTCGGGTACCGTTCGCTTGAAACTTTATAAAGGAAATGTTATGAGCGCTGGCGCTAAATCACCTTACTCACTCTATAGCCAGGAATATGTAACCTTTGGCGCTGATGAAGTTTATAACCAGTCCGACGCAACAGGATTTATAACCTTATTTGGTCTGCCACTTACTGTTCGCGCACTGATGAAACAAGGAAAACTAAAATAATGGCTAAGCTTTGGGGCGGTAGATTCAGTAAAAATACTAATGAGTTGGTGGACGCATTCAATGCGTCCATTGAGTTTGACAAAAGACTTTACCACGAAGATATACGCGGCAGCATTGCGCATGCTAGAATGTTGGCAAGAGCTGGTATCATTCCTCAAGCTGATGCTGATGACATAGTAAATGGTTTGACACAAATTTTGGCTGACATTGAAGCCGGCAATTTCAGTTTCGAGGTGTCCCTAGAAGATATTCATATGAATATTGAAGCGCGTCTTACAGAAAGAATCGGCAGCGCAGGTGCCAGACTGCATACGGCGCGCAGCCGCAACGACCAGGTCGCTTTGGACATGCATATGTATATGAAACGCGAAATAGTCGAAATCGGCGAATTGCTTCTGAAGTTTGAACAGGTACTGCTCAACGTGGCTAAAGAACATGAAAAAACATTGATGCCAGGGTATACTCATTTGCAGCGTGCTCAGCCTATTACTTTCGCCCATCATCTTCTTGCATATTTCAATATGCTGCAAAGAGATTTTCGCCGTTTGCAGGGAGTCTGGTCTGGTGCTGACATAATGCCTTTGGGAGCAGGTGCGATTGCAGGTACTACTTTCCCAATTGACAGGTTTGACGTTGCCAGCCAGCTGAATTTTTCAGACGTTTATGCCAATAGTATGGATGCGGTAAGTGATCGCGATTATGTACTTGAATTTTTATCCTTCGCGTCTATTCTTATGATGCATCTCAGTCGTTTGAGTGAAGAAGTTTGCCTCTGGTCCAGTACGGAGTTTGCGTTTATTGAACTGGATGATGCCTTCGCTACTGGTTCAAGCATGATGCCTCAGAAGAAGAATCCGGATATAGCCGAACTAGTTCGTGGCAAAACAGGACGCGTTTATGGCCATTTGCAGGCTATGCTGGTTACCGCCAAAGGTCTGCCGTTGACTTATAACAAAGATTTGCAGGAAGACAAAGAAGGATTTTTTGATGCTGTTGATACTATCAAGTTTAGCCTTGCCGTATATAGCGATATGATTGCTACGATGAAGGTAAACGTTGACAAGATGGAGCAGGCTGTCAGCAAAGATTTTTCCAATGCTACAGACCTGGCTGATTATCTGGTCAGAAAGGGACTTCCTTTCCGTCAAGCGCATGAGGTTGTCGGCAAATGTGTGGCCCATGCTATTAAGGCTGGTAAATTTCTGTCTGAGATGTCAATTGCCGAATACAAGGAGTTTTCAAAACTTTTTGAAGCAGATTTACTGGAAAGCCTTAAACCTGAAAATTGTGTGGCGGCACGTACGTCTTATGGCGGCCCTGCTTTCACTGAAAATGCTAAACAACTAATTCGTGGAACTGAAATTTTGAGCGTTCAAAAAACTTTTTTAGATGATTTGCGCAAAAAAATATAGTTTTTGATTTATTTTACTAAATAACCTGGTAATGCGTGGCATTATCAGGTTATTTTTTGTATAATAAGTGTTAGGTAAGCCGCGGCAAGGAAGGGTGAAGTTATTTGTTAGCGCAGATTGAAGGAGTTATTCATACCATAACAGTTTTGGATTTAGTTGATATTTTTGTTGTTACATATTTTTTATATCGACTTTATCAGATGCTTAAAAACACAAGAGCAGCTTCTCTTGTCAAAGGTCTTCTGGTGCTCCTTATTGCTGCTTTGGTAAGCAACTGGCTGCACTTGCATGTTATAAATTGGTTGCTGGAAAAAAGTATGACCGTTGTCTTGGTTGCTTTACCGGTTGTTTTTCAGCCGGAACTCAGAAGAGCTTTAGAGCAAATAGGACGCGGCAGATTTTTCCGCAAAACGGTTGTGCTGGATGAAGAGGAAGTAGAGCATATGCTGTCAGCTTTGGCCAGCGCAGCTATGGCGATGTCCCGCAACAAAATTGGTGCTTTGATAGTATTTGAACGTGAAACCGGGCTTGATGACTATATTGAAACTGGCATACAAATTGATGCTTTGGTTTCGCACGAGTTATTTATGAATATTTTTATACCGAATACGCCTCTGCATGATGGAGCCGTAATTATTCGCGGTAACCGCATTAAGGCAGCAGGATGTCTTCTGCCGCTTACAGAAGACCGCAACCTTAGCAAGGAGCTTGGCACCAGACACAGAGCAGCCATAGGCCTTTCTGAACAGTCTGATGCTCTAGTGCTAATTGTCAGCGAAGAGACAGGTACGATTTCTTTGGCAAGAAGCGGTGTCCTGCAGCGATATCTTACAGGAGATGACATTAAGGATCTTTTGCGTCCAGGAATGAGCCAACCGCTTGTGGGATGGAAAGATGATTTATTAGGGAAACTCAACGGTTGGAGGAAAAAGTCATGAGAGAAAGTGAGCAAAGGAACAAATGGGTTGTGCGTATCTTTGCTTTTTTAGCTGCCTGTGCTTTGTGGCTTTATGTTATGAACGAGCAGAATCCAATTACGGAACGTTCGTTTACTATTCCGTTAGCTAAAACAAAGCTTGCGGATAATATGGTGATTAATAATATGCCGGAAACGGTAACCGTAAAGATCAAAGGGACAAGAACAGTTGTTTCCAGTGCCAGAGAAAAAGATATCATGGCTTACATTGATTTTACCAATGCAGCTAAAGGACGTCATGGTTTTGATATTATGGCCAAGTCATCTGTTGGAGATATTGTCGAAATTAGCCCTAAAACAGTTTTTCTTGACCTTGATACTATCAGCGAACGGACAATGGAGGTTGAGGCACGCATTGTAGGTATACCTGGTTCTGGCGTTACAGTTGGTAAGCTTGAACTTGATCCGGTAAAGGTTACTGTATCAGGTGCCAGCAATCGTTTGGCAAATGCTTTTAAGGTTATTGCCTTGGTGGATATTACCAGCAAAGAAAAGAACTTTGAGGACTATGCTAACTTGACGCCTATTGCTATTGATGGCAGTGAAATGTATGATTTAAATGTTCAACCGAACAAGGTTCAGGTCAAGGCATTGATGCTGAAACAATTGGCAACAGTGGAGTTGCCAATTAAACCTGTTATGAGCGGTGTGCTGAAAAAGAACTATACAATAAGTTCTGTCAAGACAGTTCCGGAGAAAGTTAAATTAACAGCAGACCCTGCAGTTCTTGCAGGCTTAACTGAAATCAAGACTGCACCGATACTTTTAGATAATATCGAAGAGGATGTTGAGATGCAGATGCCGCTAAACCTGCCTGACAAAGTCCTTGCTGAAACCCACAGCGTTTTGGTGAAGATTCAACTGGAGAAACCAAGATAATGGAGTAATTAAATGCAAATACGCTTAAATAATTTGAGAGTATCCCTGCTGAATGATACACCGCTCAGAGAGCTGGCGGCGAAGAAGCTGGGGATCAAAAAACAGAATATAAGTAAAACGAAAATCTTACGGCGGGCAGTCGATGCCCGCCGTAAAAACAATATATGTCTTGTCTATCATCTGCTTTTGGAACTGGATTGTGATGAGAAGAAAATGCGGAACCTCTTGCATGACAATGATGTTGCCGCATGGCAGAACGAAGAAGTAAAGACAATACAATATGGCTGCGAAGAAATTTGCGAGAGGCCTATTGTGATTGGCGCAGGTCCGGCGGGCCTCTTAACTGCTTTCATACTGGCAAAGCACGGCTATAGCCCGCTTCTCCTTGAACGAGGAAAGCCAGTGTCAGAGAGACTTGATGATGTGCAGCGTTTCTGGCTGACGGGGGAATTCAATCCGGAAAGCAATGTGCAGTTTGGCGAAGGAGGAGCAGGAACATTTTCTGATGGTAAATTAACGACACGTGTAAATGATCCTGTCATGAATGAAATTCTTAGTATTTTTGTGGAGGCTGGTGCACCGCAAGAAATCCTCTCGGAACAAAAGCCTCATGTAGGTACGGACAAACTAAGAATAATGGTTACAGGTCTTACCAGAAGAATAAAAGATATGGGTGGAGAAGTTCGTTATGGCCAACAAGTTGTTGATTTTTTAATAGAAGATGCTGTTATTTCCGGGGTAGTTTTGCAGAACGGAGAAAAAATTAAAAGCAATGCGGTTGTGCTTGCGTGCGGACATAGCGCAAGAGATACTTACACAATGCTGGCAAAACGGCATATTGCCCTGGAGGCTAAGCCTTTTGCAGTTGGAGTGAGAATAGAACATCCACAGGATTTGATTGACAGAGCACAATACGGTGAATTTGCCGGTCATCCTAAATTGGGAGCAGCTGATTATGCGCTTATTTATCACAACAAGGATAATGGCCGCACAGCTTATTCATTCTGTATGTGCCCTGGCGGCTTGGTTGTGGCAGCAGCTTCTGAAACGGGTGGAGTTGTAACAAATGGTATGAGTATGCATAAACGTAATTCTGGGATAGCTAACAGCGCTTTGGTGGTTAATGTCGGCGCCACTGATTTTGGCAGTGGGCCATTGGCCGGCATAGAATTTCAGCGACAGTATGAAAGGTTGGCATTTGATGCTGGTGGGAAATCTTATTTTGCACCTGCTCAAACTGTTCAAAGTTTTTTAAATGCTGAAACACCTACTTTAAAAACAGCGTTTTCGCCAACTTATCGTCCTGGTCTTGTGCCTTATGATTTGACGAAAGTTTTACCTGATTACGTGGCATTGACACTGAAGGCTGGTTTGCGGGATTTTGATCGCAAAATCCATGGGTTTGCTGGCGAGGCAGGACTCATGACAGGTGTTGAGACAAGAACGTCAGCACCAGTAAGAATATTACGTTCTGATGAGGATAAACAGTCGATATCGCATAAGGGTCTATACCCGGCAGGCGAGGGAGCTGGTTATGCAGGTGGCATCATGAGTGCGGCGCTTGATGGGTATCACGTGGCGCGGGCAATCATGAAACGGTTTAAGCCACTGAGCTGATATTAAGGGCACTACAAGCGTCTGCAGATATTCGTCGCTCTACGGCTTGAGGTCTCACTGGTTTGCGAAGCAAACCGAGCCTGAGTGACGTAGACCAAGCTCATGAACATCATGCCGGCCGCTTAAAGAAGATTAGCCTAGTATTAAAGGCAGCTGATAATTACTTACTTGCTATTTGTTTTTTTTTGAAAAAAGAGTATAATTTAACGAGCAAAAAATTAATGGGGGTTTTTAAATGGGTCGTTTATTTGGAACAGATGGCGTCAGGGGTGTGGCAAATGCTGAATTGACACCGGAGATTGCTTTTAAACTAGGCAGAGCTGCTGCGGAATATTTTGGCAGAGAAACTGTGTCACCGAAAATTATAATTGGCAGAGATACAAGATTATCAGGAACGATGCTGGAATCAGCTTTGGCAGCGGGTATTTGTTCCGCTGGTGGTAACGCACATCTTTTGGGGGTTATTTCTACTCCTGCAGTTTCTTTTTTGACTTCTGTCATGGATGCAAACGCTGGAGTGGTTATTTCTGCTTCGCATAATCCTTTTGAAGATAATGGTATCAAATTTTTCTCCAAAACCGGACATAAGCTGCCGGATGCTGTGGAAGATGAAATTGAGGAAATTGTTAATGCGCCAATCGATTACGAAAAAACACCCACAGGGTCTTCCGTTGGACATGTAATAGTAGAAAGCGATATGGCTGAGCTTTATATCCAGCATATCGTTAATTGTGCTGACACGGAATTAAATGGCTTAAAGGTTGTTATTGACTGTGCTAATGGTGCTAACAGCGAAATAGGACCGGAAATTCTTAGAAGATTGGGCGCAGAAGTTATTACTATTTTCAATGAACCTAATGGCATTAACATCAATAACGGCTGCGGTTCTACACACTTAGAAGTATTGCAGGCCAAAGTTGTGGAATGCGGCGCGGCAGTTGGTATTGCTAATGATGGTGATGCTGACCGTTGTCTGGCAGTTGATGAAAATGGAGAAGTGCTTGATGGTGACCAGATTATGCTTATTTGTGCTTTAGAGTTAATGAAGAAGAAGCAACTAAGCAATAATGTTCTTGTTACCACCGTTATGAGCAATGTTGGCTTGCATAAGGCCATGAAAGAACATGGTGGCAGCTGTGTCAAGACAAAGGTCGGTGACCGGTATGTTTTGGAAGAAATGATCAAAAACGGTTATCAGTTGGGCGGTGAACAGTCCGGTCATATAATTTTCTCGGAATTTTCTAGAACAGGTGACGGTATTCTTACTGCAGTCAGACTGTTGGGTGCTATGGTTAGAAATAACCAGTCACTATCAGCAATGGGTTCTTTGATGAAGAAATATCCGCAAATTCTTTTGAATGTTCGCGTTGCTGATAAGCAAGGTTGGGAAGAAAAGGAAAAAATCAAAGAGATAGTGAAATATTATGAAAATGTTCTTGGTGATAACGGTCAAATATTGGTAAGGGCTTCAGGAACAGAACCTTTGATTCGTATTATGGCAGAGGGACCTGACCAATCTCAGTTGGAAACTATAGCTGCAAATATTGCAGAAGTTGTTGCAAAAGAATTAGCCTAAAATAATATATACTATATGCACTTTGGAGAAGAATTAGCGTATCTTGACCATAAGCCATGTTTATAGTATGATAAATGAGTCATAAAGTCGTGCCGCGGGGAAAGCCATCCTTGCGGCACTATGTGTGAGAAGGGGGCACGCAAGAGACAACTTTAGTGATGTAAGCGCAAGTGCCGCAATTTGAGTATATGCGGCAGACGAGGGAGAGGTTTATCGAATAGTCAGCGGATGCCTCTCGGTTGGCTGCAACCGCAAGCAGATGACAAAGCTCAACGGTAACGGTGAGGACAAAGATTCTGTGGCAGAAACGGCAATATTATATTTAGGAGGACGCTCACATGTGTGGGATTGTCGGGTACATAGGAGACAAACAAGCTGCTCCGTTTTTATTGGATGGTATGAGCAAATTGGAATATCGCGGGTATGATTCGGCAGGTATCGCGGTATATGAAAAAGGAAAAATTCGTGTTGAAAAATGCGTCGGTAGACTTGACTCACTACGCCAGAAATTGGTGGGCAACGTACCAGTAGGAACTGTTGGTATAGGCCATACGCGCTGGGCAACTCATGGTCGTCCGTCAGACAGAAATGCGCATCCGCATACTGATAGTTCAGGCGATTTTGTTGTTGTCCATAATGGCATTATTGAAAACTATCTTGCGTTAAAGGAAGCCCTTTTAGAAAAAGGCCATGTTTTTCTTTCGGAAACAGACTCTGAGGTTGTAGCACATTTGATGGAAGAGAACTACGAAGGTAATTTTGAAGAAACTGTTAAAAAAGTTTTACGCATGATTGAAGGTTCCTATTCGTTAGTTTTTATGTGTGCAGCAGAACCTGACAAACTGATTTGTACGAAGAAGGATAATCCCCTTGTTATTGGTCTCGGTAATGGTGAAAATTTTATTGCTTCTGATATTCCGGCTATAATTGCTAAAACACGCCGTACTTATATAATGAATGACGGTGAGATAGCAACTGTAACAAAGGACGCAGTCTGGGTGCAGGATATTAATGGCACACCTATCAGCAAAAAAGTATTTGAAGTTAACTGGAATGCGGAAGCAGCCGAAAAAGGCGGTTTTGAGCATTTCATGCTGAAAGAAATTTATGAACAGCCCAAAGCCATGCGTGATACTATGACCGGCCGTGTCGCAAAAGACGGCAGTCATATTGAATTTCCTGAGCTGAATTGGACATCTGAGGAATTTGCTGATATCAATAAAATATTTATCGTTGCCTGTGGTACTGCTTATCATGCAGGT
>JBFWIF010000092.1:0-8734 GCA_050256135.1 Acidaminococcaceae bacterium
AGATTTAAAAGAATATTTATTGGTTCCGAAATATCAGGTGAATTGAATTTTGTGAGAAGGACAAATTCTGCTTACTTTTCTGCCGCTGTATATAATAAATTCAAGGGATTTATTGTTCAGGTTGAAGATAGTGTTAGGAGACGAGGTATTGTTGCACAGATTCAGATACTGAAAGCGGATGGTGGTACAATTCCTTTGGCGGCTGCGTTGGAGCAACCTGTTGAAGCAGTCTTTACCGGACCAGCAGCAAGCATCTTGGGTATAGAAGCGTTGGATGCACCTTCTATTAATGCCATTTCCTTGGATGTTGGAGGGACTACAACCGATATAGCTTTTTGGAGCTGCGGTCACCCGCTTTTAGCAAACAGGGGAGCAAAGATAGCTGGTTACCCTACGGCAGTCAGAGCTTTTCATATGCGTTCTATTGGGTTAGGCGGAGATAGTCGAATAACAAAAACGGGCGAAGATTTTCTAGTTGGCCCGGATCGTGTTGGTGCAGCAATGGCTGTTGGTGGTAAGGAACCAACTTTGTCTGACGCTTTGATTGCAATGGGCTGTGTATCTTTTGGCGATAAATGCAAAGCACGTGAAGCTATGACCTTTTTTGCAGCGGCAGATAATACTGTGGAAGAAATTGCAAAAAAGATTGTTTTTACTGCAGTCACGAAAATTAAGGATACTATCACGGAAATGATAAAGGAGTGGAACCTACAGCCTGTTTATACCGTCAATGATGTAATTAAAAATACAGAGTTTATGCCAGAACTATTAATTGGTGTTGGCGGAGGTGCGCCAGGACTTATTCCTGTGTTGGGAATGGAAATGGGCCTCCCTGTACAGATCCCTGACGGAGCGATGGTTGCTAATGCCGTTGGTGCGGCATTAGCGCGGCCTACTTTAACGGCAACTTTGCGTGCTGATACTACAGATGGTTACTACATAATTCCGGAAGCAGGAATTCATGAAAAAATCCAGTGTGATTTTTCACGTAGCACAGCCGAAAACATTCTTTCAAAGTGTTTGTGTGAACAAGCTGAAAAATGGAAGATAGCAAGCAGAGATGTTGAAGTAATGGCTTATGAGGAATTTCCGACAATCCATAATTTCTATACTACTGGCAAGATTATTTATTTAGAAATGCAGTTAAAACCAGGTATTCTCCATACCGTAGCAGGTAAGGAGGTGGCATTTTGAAACCGAACTTAGGACTTGTATTTTTCCCAGCCTTTGATTGGATGATCAGTCCTACACATCCAGAACGTCAGGAACGTTTGTTGTACACGAGGGATCAGCTTCTTGAGGAAGGTTTATTTGATCTTGAGCAAATCAGAGAATACAAACCGCGATTAGCTGAAATCAGTGATTTGCAGCGTATACATGTTGGCATTCCCGCTATTTCCCGTTTAATTACGCCTGCTCATCTTGTTTCAGCAGGTGGCTGTATGACTGCCGCTGATGCCGTAATGAGCGGAGAAGTTAAACGCTCTTTTGCTTTGGTACGCCCTCCTGGTCATCATGCAATGCGTGTGGTACACGGTATCAGGGGTTTTTGCGTCATCAATATTGAAGCTATAATGGCGGCTTATTTGCGGCAAAAATATGGTGTTAAGAAGATTGCTATTGTTGATACCGACGTTCATCATGGCGACGGTACTCAGGATATTTTTTATCATGATCCTGATACTCTTTATATTTCTTTTCATCAGGATGGTCGTACTTTATATCCCGGCAGCGGTTTCCCAAATGAGGCTGGCAGTCCTGCTGCTTTGGGAACTACTATTAATCTGCCGTTACTGCCTGGTACTGGCGATGAAGGGGTGCATAGACTTTTTGATGGTATAATAAAACCGCTGCTTGATGACTTTGAGCCTGAAATTATTATTAATTCTGCAGGACAGGACAATCATTTTAGTGATCCTTTGGCGTCAATGTCGGTAACAGCACAAGGATATGCTAGGTTGGCAGATAAACTGAAAGCAGATATTGCCGTTCTGGAAGGTGGGTATTCAGTTGAAGCTGCTTTACCATACGTTAATACCGGCATAATTTTGGCGATGGCGGAGATGGATTATGGCAATGTTATCGAACCAGATCAGACCGGCCTCAGAAGGCAGGATGAAAGATGTAATGCCAGAGTTGATGAACTTATCAAGCAAATTGGCGATTTGTGGGCGAATCGTCAAAAACTAAGCAATGAAGCTTTAGCAAAATGCGGTGACACCTGGAGCCGACGCAAAAATATTTATTACGATGAAGAAGGTATTAGTGAAGAACAAGTCGAGACTGTTCATTATTGCAAGCAATGCAAGGGTTATCTTACCATTCAGACTGCAGCAGAAAATACTCGTTTTGGCAGCCAGAGCGCTTTTGTGGTGATAGTTGAAGAGTCTATGTGTCCAGTTTGCAGACAAAAAGCTTATGATGAAGCGCTAAAAGAAAAAAAGACAAAAAGATGGCAATATGTTTTTGTACAAGACAAAACAAGAGGAAATATAGAAAGCATTTAGGGGGAAGAAATGAAAAGAACAGATGGAAGAACAAGCAAACAATTAAGACCTGTAAAAATGACCAAGGATTTTGTTATTTATCCAGAAGGTTCTGTTTTTATTGAAATGGGTAATACACGTGTTTTGTGTAATGCATCTATTGAGGAAAAAGTTCCTAGGTTTTTGGCAGGAACAGGTAAAGGGTGGGTAACTGCAGAGTATTCGTTATTGCCGCGTTCAACACAGCAACGCAATTCCCGTGAGGCTGCCAAAGGCAAACAAAGTGGCCGTACACAAGAAATTCAACGGTTAATAGGACGTTCTCTGCGTAGTGTTGTAGACTTAGCAGCATTGGGTGAAAAATCAATTACGATAGACTGCGATGTTTTACAGGCAGATGGTGGCACAAGAACTGCTTCTATTACCGGTGCTTTTGTCGCGCTGGTAATTGCGCTGAATAAAGTTTGCCCGGAAGGTCAAAAATTCCCAATTAAGGATTTTTTGGCAGCAATTAGCGTGGGGATTGTGAATGGTGAAGAAATTCTTGATTTGTGTTATGAAGAAGACAGCAATGCAGATGTTGATATGAACATTGTAATGACAGGCAGTGGAAACTTTGTGGAGCTACAGGGAACAGGAGAAGAGTATACATTTGATAAGAAACAGTTGAAGAAAATGTTAGAACTTGGTGAAAAAGGCTGCAATGAATTGATTGCAACGCAAAAAGAAGTTCTAGGAAAAATTGCAGAGCGGGTAGGTAAATAGGATGCAGGAATTGGTAATTGCAACAACAAACGAAGGCAAGCTGAAAGAATTTAAAGAATTAATGAAAGATATGGATTTAGAAATCAAATCATTGAACGAATTGGCTGATATTCCCGCACCGGAAGAAACAGGTAAAACTTTTGCTGCTAATGCCAGACAAAAAGCTCTTTATTACGCAAAAATAACAGGAAAAATCTGCATAGCTGATGATTCAGGACTTGAAGTACAGACCCTTAAAGGTGAACCTGGTGTTCGTTCTGCACGGTATGCAGGCGAAGAAGCTGATGCTGAGGCCAATAATAAACTGCTCTTGCAGACGATGAAATTCCATATGAAACGTACTTGTCGTTTCCGTTGTGCGCTGGCTGTCGCTAGTCCAGATGGTAAAATAATGGCGGAAACAGAAGGCGTTTGCGAAGGGATGCTACTGCACGACAAATTGGGCGAAGAAGGTTTTGGATATGATCCATTATTCTGGTCGACAGAGTTGCACAAAGGATTGGGCGAAGCAACCATGGAAGAAAAAAATCAGGTAAGTCATAGAGCAAAGGCTATAAAAAAATTATGTGAAATGTGGGCGAAGATAAAGTGAAAATCGGTATAACAGGCGATACTCACGGCAGTAAAAAAGCCATGCGGCTTGTGCTGGGAATGGCGCCACCGGTTGATTATTGGTTTCATACGGGTGATTACAGCCAGGATGGAAAGTTTCTGGCCTATGAAACCAAACTGCCGCTATTGACTGTGGCAGGTAATACTGATCCAGCTGATGGCAAAGCCAATATTGATGAATTGATAACACTTGCCGGTAAGCGTATTTGGCTTACACACGGGCACCATTATATGCATGGTTATCAAATAAATGAAATAGCATGGTGGGCTCGTAAGCTTGAGGTTGATATTGCCGTTTTCGGTCATACCCATATTCCTATGGTTAAGTGGTTCGGAGAAATTTTGCTCATTAATCCTGGAAGCCCCATTTTACCAAGAGATGAGCAGGGTGCAAGTTTTGCTGTTCTTACTATTAACGAAGGTGAAAGACCTGAAGTTGAAATAATTAGAATAAAAAACTAATATAAACTTGCAAAAATATAATGAATCATATAAACTAATAGTGTACGCTATTTATAATTAAATGGGGGAATTAAAATGACAATTAACGAAGAAGCACTCAAAGTTAGACAACAATACAATGGAATATTGACTACTGCTAGCAAGGTACCTCTCAAAGATCGTCATGATCTTTCAGTTCTCTACACTCCGGGTGTGGCTGAGCCATGCAAAGTTATTAAGGAGAACAAGGATCTATCTTTTGAGTATACATGCCGCGGTAATATGGTTGCTATCATCAGTGATGGCACCAGGGTGCTCGGTTTGGGAGATATTGGACCAGAAGCAGGATTGCCGGTTATGGAAGGCAAAGCTGTTCTTTTCAAAACTTTTGGTGATGTTGATGCTATTCCTATTTGTCTTGATACCAAAGATCCGGACAAGTTCATTGAAACTGTCAGAATACTGCAGCCTTCTTTCGCAGGTATTAATCTTGAGGATATTTCTTCTCCAAAATGCTATGATATTGAATGCAAATTAAAAGAGATTTGTGATATACCGGTATTCCATGATGATCAGCACGGAACCGCGATAGCATTGTGCTCAGCCGTTATCGGCGCGTTGCGTTTTGTAAAAAAGGATATCAAGAAGATAAAAATTGTTGTTAATGGCTGCGGTGCAGCTGGTTCTGCGATTGGCCGTCTTTTGGTCAATATGGGAGCTGAGAATGTAATTATGGTTGATCGTTTCGGTGCTTTGTATGATGGCATTGATGCTAAGCTTGACCGCGTTCAGGATTATCTGAAAACAGTTACTAATAAGAATAAAGAAAAAGGATCATTGGCTGATATAGCTAAAGGAGCCGATGTATTGATTGGTGTTTCCGCACCAGGTGTGTTCACTAAAGAAATTATTGCTAGCATGAACAGCGACGCAATTGTTTTTGGGATGGCTAACCCCGTGCCTGAAACAACTTATGAAGAAGCGATTGCCGCAGGTGCCAGAGTTGCAGGAACAGGCCGTAGTGACGCCCCGAATCAGGTTAATAATGTAACAGTATTTCCTGGAGTATTCCGTGGCGCATTAGATGTTCGTGCGAGAGCAATTACTGAGGAAATGAAGATAGCTGCCGCTAATGCAATTGCCAATCTGATTGATGAAAAAGATTTGCGTGCAGATTATGTTGTTCCAGATGCTTTTGATCCACGTGTTGCACCTGCTGTTGCAGCTGCTGTGGCAAAAGTAGCTATAGAAACTGGTGTTGCCAGAATTAATATTGATCCTGAGGTTGTTAGAGCTAACACTATGAAACGTGTTGGTAGATAATTATCGGAGGTGCTTTATGCGTACGATTGATGTAAAAGTTGTTACTGAAGCAGTAAGTAAACTCTGTAAAGATGCTTGTTACTATTTGCCTGAAGAAATGATGGCAGTCCTGGAAAAATCCCGTGCAACAGAGGAATCGCCATTGGGCAAGGAAATTTTGGAGACTCTCATAGAAAATGCCAAGCTTGCTAAGGAAACCGACTGCCCGATATGTCAGGACACTGGCCTCACTGTTGTTTTCGCAGAAATTGGTCAAGATGTACATTTCACAGGCGGCGACCTCTATGCAGCGATTAATGCAGGGGTAGCAGATGGATATGTCAACGGCTATCTAAGAAAATCATCGGTTGATGACCCTCTGTTTGAAAGGAAAAATACTCAGGATAATACTCCGGCTATTATCCATACAACGATAGTTGAGGGTGACAAGGTAAAAATTACCGTATCACCTAAAGGCTGCGGCAGTGAAAATATGGGAGCTTTAAAGATGCTTAAACCTGCTGATGGAGTTGAAGGCGTTATTAAGTTTGTTGTTGACACGGTTCGCAGTGCAGGACCTAATCCATGCCCACCGGTAACTGTTGGCATTGGAATTGGCGGTAATATGGAAAAAGCAACTTTGCTTGCTAAATATTCTTTGACACGTACGGTCGGTGAACATAATCCGAATCCAAAATATGCCGAACTTGAGAAGGAATTGCTGCGACGCGTAAACATGACTGGAGTAGGACCTGCCGGCTTAGGCGGATCTACTACTGCGGTAGCAGTCAATATTGAATATGCGCCTACTCATATAGGAGCACTTCCAGTTGCTGTTAACCTAAATTGTCACGCTGCGCGCTGCGCTCAAGTAGTCTTATAAGGGGGAGTAGAAATGTCAGAACAAACTATTAAATATATAACTACGCCGCTTACTGATGAAACAATAAGGTCTTTGAAAGCAGGAGATAGTGTACGTATAACAGGGCCTATTTATACAGCCCGTGATGCTGCACATAAAAGAATGACTGAAGCTTTGGCTAGGGGCGAAAAATTGCCAATTGACATTAAAGGCAATGTTATCTATTATGTTGGACCCTCTCCGGAAAAACCAGGGCAAGTTGTTGGTTCTGCCGGCCCGACGACAAGCGGTCGTATGGACGCGTATACGCCGACATTACTGGAGCAAGGCATGAAAGGCATGATTGGCAAAGGCTCCCGCTCGCAGACAGTTATAGACTCCATCGTCAAAAATTGTGCTGTTTACTTTGTGGCAGTTGGTGGTGCTGCAGCTGTTATTTCCAAGTCGATAAAGGCACAGGAATTATTAGCATATGGTGATTTGGGGCCGGAAGCAATTCGCCGTTATGATGTAGTGGATTTCC
The DNA here is from genome assembly GCA_050256135.1 of Acidaminococcaceae bacterium. Classification (GTDB taxonomy): domain Bacteria; phylum Bacillota; class Negativicutes; order Acidaminococcales; family Acidaminococcaceae; genus RZYP01. The sequence goes on from JBFWIF010000092.1 coordinate 6,992, forward strand.
CGGCAATTGTTTGCATTGACTGCGAAGGAAATGACTTTTATAAAGTTGGTATAAAAAAATACAGCAAAGAATAGAAAAACATTGACCTGTTTTATATTTTTATGTATAATAAATCTCGTGATTCGGGGCGTGGCTCAGTTTGGTAGAGCACCTCGCTTGGGACGAGGGGGTCGCAGGTTCAAATCCTGCCGCTCCGACCAGTTTAATTAATTGAATCACATTTGATAGGCATCTCGCTGAGGTGCCTATGTTTTTTTTTGTGAAATTTCTTGACATTATCAGTTGCTTAATGTAGTATAACAAGTAACTTAATAACGTTACTCTTATCAAGAGCGGTCGAGGGACAGGCCCGATGACACCCGGCAACCAAGCGTTTACGTGATTGGTGCTAAATCCTGCAAGAGGAAATCTTGGGAGATGAGAGGAAAGCAGTTACGGACACTCTTTCCTCGGAAAGAGTTTTTTTATTGCTTATTCGGCGATAAACAAAGATGATTTTAGTGGGGTTATTAAGAAAAACGTAAAGGGAGAGATTACTATGAAAAAAATTTTGGCAGTTGTCCTTGCTCTTGTGAGTCTATTGGCACTTGTAGCCGGTTGTGGCGGCGACAAAAAAGAGACTGGAAAAACAACAGCGAAAAAAATTGTTCTGAAAGTTGGTGCAACGCCAGTTCCTCACGCAGAAATTCTCAATTTTATTAAACCGACCTTAGCAAAAGAGGGAATTGATTTACAAATTATAGAATTCAGTGATTATGTTAAACCAAATTTATCTTTGAATGATAAAGAGTTGGATGCTAACTTTTTCCAACATATTCCATATCTTGAAAAATTTGCTAAAGAACGCAATCTGCCGCTTACAACTTTGACCAAAGTGCATATTGAGCCAATGGGTATTTATTCTAAGAAGATAAAGAGTCTTGATGCTTTGCCGCAAGGCGCGAAAATTGCCATTCCTAATGATCCTACTAATGGCGGCCGCGCATTGGCACTTCTGCAAAGCGCCAAACTTTTAAAGCTAAAGGATGGTGTGGGCATTAACGGAACACCAAGTGATATTGTTGAAAACCCAAAAAATCTTTCAATTATTGAAGTTGAAGCTGCTTTATTACCACGCTCACTCGATGATGTAGCTATTTCCGTAATTAACTCTAATTTTGCATTGGAAGCTAAATTGAATCCTGTTAAAGATTCTCTCTTTACCGAACCTAAAGATTCACCATATGCCAATATAGTAGCAATACGTAAAGGCGATGAAAAAAGGCCAGAACTTCAAAAACTTGCTAAAGCTTTGACAAGTCCGGAAGTTAAAAAATTCATTGAAGAGAAATACAAGGGAGCTGTTGTTCCGGCTTTTTAATAAATGAAAAATAAATACAATAAGTACAATTCCCCCTTTATTTATTAAAATATAGGGGGAATATTTTTGTTGAAAATGTAAAATATTGACAAATTTTAGGCTATATGGTACGCTTGTAACTAATGTAGAGGTTTAGAATATTAGATTTATATGACCTTCCCTAAATAGGGAACTACGGCCATACGGACAGCCGGGTCAATTGCCGATTGGCAACTAAGGTTGCCTTATTGATTGAGTTAAATACTCAAATTTTATAAGTTGGTTACTTCATAACCGCGTGTGTTAAGTTGCACAATACTTGTGAAACGGTCAATAAGAGTAGTGAAAGTAATTTTTTGCTCAATCGACTCTAATATCTAAAAACGTGAATAAATAAAATGAAT
>JBFWIF010000093.1:0-8711 GCA_050256135.1 Acidaminococcaceae bacterium
AGGTACGGTAGAATTTTGGTAAGCCATCGATAATACACTCCTTTTTGGTTTACTAGACATTTACCTTTTCGGAGTAATCGATGGTTTTTCCTTTTTTTACTTTTGCGAACTTAATTGTACTCTATCAAAATATAATATATTTTGAATGAGGATGGTCTTTAGATAAATGCACAAGTATAATAAATGGAAAATTTAAAATAATCAAAAAAATAAGCAGGAGTTGCAAAAAATAAATAGAAGTAATATCGAAGATAACGACTTGTGAATAGCATTTTTAACATTGGTGTTACTAGATATTCATCTATCAATGTTTATATCGGTGCTAACATCTAAGGAAGTGAAAAAATGAAAAAAATAATCACTGTTCTATTTGTTTTTTTGAGTATTATGACTGGAATAATCTTGGATTCTGAATGCTTGGCATTAACACGAGTTGTTCCGGAAAACACCAAAGATGAGATTATTGAAAAATATCTCAAAAACAGACCCTTGGATATTGTTGAAGGAGTTTGGTCTTTTTCTATAATGGGAAATTATGGGGAAATGGCTATAACAAAAAATACAACAAGTTTTTACAAGAACTGGGATTATATAGGCATAATGCTAAATAATGCATTGGGAAAAATTGGCGAAGCAAAGATAATCCTGAAGAAAACCACTTCACCGGGATTATATCCTGGTGGCTATATTGCAATGGATTCGCCAATTCTCAGCTTTACAACTTTTGTTATGCAGCAAAATAATATTATGCAATTTATTTTACCTGCTAAAGATATTGGCTTAGTAACATTTCTCAGAATTGACAATTTAGCAAGTACACAGCCTGAAGGTACAGGCACAGGATTCTTTATCACTAATGATTTGATAGCAACAAGTGCTCACGTTATTAAAGAGGCAAAAAAAATTATTGTAGCGCATGGAGAGCAAAAGGCACTGGCTAAAGTTGTTGCACAAGATTTGCAAAATGATGTTGCTATTCTAAAGGTTTATGGAATGGAAGGAATGATTGAACCATTGCCTTTAGGCGATCCACGCAAAGTAAATCTTGGACAAGCTGTGAGCACAGTCGGTTTTCCAATGCCAAACTTAATGGGGGTTATGCCTAAAGCAGGGGAAGGAATTATTAATAGTTTGTCAGGAATTCATGATGATATTAGATTATTTCAAGTTAGTATACCTATTCAACCTGGAAACAGCGGAGGGCCCTTGCTTAATGAAAAAGGGCAAGTCATAGGGATGATAAGCGCGAAGCTTAATGAATTATATGCTATTAATTATAAAGGGACGATTATGCAAAACGTAAATTACGCAGTCAAAATATCCTATTTGATGAATGTTTCCCCGATTAGCTTACAGTATTCTAATGACACGGAAATTTTATCAACGCAAGAGGTAATCCGAAGAGCCGGAAACGCAGTTGTATTTATTACAACTGAAGGTTAAATATTAAATAAACAACCAATATAAAAGAACAAATCACATGTCAACAGTAATTAGTGAAAAAAAGCGGGTTCAATACCTGCTTTTTTATGCGAACATTGCAGAAAAAGTTCTGTAATGTTCAAAATACAAATATTAATGTTGTTTTTTGTTAAAAATCAGCATAAAGTATTTGCGTTCTTGTTAGATTATAAGTATAATCTAGAAGGTAAGATATTTTACTTAATGTAAAAATCTATTCAAAATTAAAAGGATAATATTTAGGGGGAAAAAAAGTGAAGATTAGACAAGCTATTGAGAAAATTCCTGGCGGTATGATGGTTATTCCATTATTTTTAGGTGCTATTATTAATACAATAGACCCGACAATTGCTAAAACATATGGCTCTTTTACGGGTGCTTTGATGAAAGGCGCTATGCCAATTATGGCGGCTTTCTATATCTGCATGGGTGCAACCATTGATTTAAAATCGACACCGACTATCTTGCGCAAAGGTGGCGCTCTGCTTGGAGCAAAACTTTTAACCGGAGCTATACTGGCGTTAGTTGCCTCAAAATTTATTCCTAATGGCATGATTGATTCTGGAATTTTTGCAGGTTTATCTGTTCTTGCGATTGTTGCTTCAATGAATGATACTAATGGTGGTTTATATATGGCTTTGATGGGTCAGTTTGGCAAAAAAGAAGACGTGGCAGCTTATTCAATTATGAGTCTTGAGTCCGGTGCCTTCTTTACGATGGTAACGCTTGGGGTTGTCGGTCTTGCTGCTTTTCCTTGGCAGACTTTCGTGGGTGCAATACTTCCTTTGATTATCGGGATGATCCTTGGTAATGCCGACGCTGACATGCGTAAGTTTTTGAGCCCTGCGATTCCAATTCTTGTACCGTTTTTTGCTTTTGCGCTTGGCTGTGGTTTGAATTTCAACAGCTTGGTAAAGGGTGGAATCCTTGGTATCTTTATGGGAATTGCTGTCGTAATCTTTAGTGGTATCCTTCTTGTTATTGCTGATAAATTGACTGGCGGCAATGGTGTAGCTGGTTTGTCCGCAGCTTCTACAGCTGGTAATTCCGTTGCTATTCCGGCTGCTTTGGCAGCTATTGATCCAGTTTATGCACCTATGGTACCAACTGCGACGGCGCTCTTGGCGACTTGTGTTATAGTTACAGCAGTTTTGGTTCCGATTGTGACCTCTTGGTATGCTAAGAAATTTAATTTGGTTAGGTAATTGTTTTATTTTGGATAAAACAATTACCTGTTTGGACGAGTACCGCTATTAATTTTAGCGGTGCTTTCGTTCGTTAATAGTTAAAGAAAGTTGTAATTACTTAATACTGAAACTGCTTGCTGACGGTATAATATAAGTTAATGAAACGATTCAAAGAGAAAAGGGGCGGTGTAATGCTAGCGACTGAACGTCGTCAAAGGATTATGCAGGAAATGCATGAACATAAGGTTGTTGTTATCGTTGAATTGGCGGAAAAACTAGGTGTTACGCCGATGACAATTCGCCGCGATTTGAATTTGCTGGAGCAGCAGGGTTTGGTGGAAAAAAGTTACGGCGGGGCTGTTTTGATTGAATCAAGTATCAAAGAGAACCCTTATCTTACAAGAAAACAAGTAAAGAATCCGGAAAAAAGAATGATTGCCCAAGCAGCTGCTGATTTGGTCGAGCCTGCCATGAGCATTTATCTGGATGCAGGAACAACCAGCTATGAATTGGCTGCTTTGCTGGTGGAAAAAGGATACCAGCAATTAACAATAGTAACAAATGATTTACTTATAGCACATATGGTATCACAAAACAGTAATTACCAGGTTATTATGCTCGGGGGCGTTATTGAAAATGCCAACGGTCTGAGTTGTGGTTACCTTGCTAAGGAAATGATTAAAAATATTCATTTTGATATTTGTTTCGTGGGTACGCAGGCAATCAATTCATCTCTGTATGTGATGACAGCAAATATTGATAAGGTTGAGCTGAAACAATTATATCTAAAGAATTCACATATGAAAGTATTGCTTGCTGACGATTCCAAATTTGGCAAATATAAGCTGCACAATATATGCAGCGTTGGAGAATTTGACCTGTTAATTTCTGATCGAAAGTTTACCGAACAGGAAACAGAATATTTCCATGAAAATAAGGTTCGGATAATCAATGTGTAATTACAGCTTTTAGAAATACAGCTTTTAGCCGTTGACAGTGCTTTTTGTATAGCGAAATCAAAGGCTTAGGGCTATGGAGGAAGAAAAATGACGGATAAAAGATTTTTGATCATTGCTGATGATTTTACCGGTGCCAATGATACAGGTGTACAAATAAAAAAGCATGGTCTGGCAGCCAGCGTACTACTAAAAACTGACGACTTGTCACAGTCGCAGGGTTCAGTTGTTCTTGACACGGAATCACGCGTAATTCCTGCAGAAGATGCCTACGCAAAAGTAAAAGCAGCTTTAAAGGAAGCCTTGAAAGAAGGCGAGTATGAATTTTTGTACAAAAAGGTTGATTCAACGCTGCGCGGCAATATCATTGCGGAGTTAAAAGCTATGGTTGAAGTTTTCCAACCGGAACTGGTTGTTTTTGCACCGGCGTTCCCAAAGGCTGGAAGGACTACAGAAAATGGTATTCAAAAGGTGAACGGTACACCACTTTTAGAGACAGAGATGGTACGTGACCCACGCAACCCGATAGCTTATGATAATATTATAAAATTGTTGTCCGAAGGACTGAATGTCTGTGTTACTCACCATGATCTGGAAGAAGTACGCAGAAATAATCTGACTTTAGATAATGGCTATCATACCTTTGATGCGGTTTATACGTCTGACATGCAGATGATTGCCAAAAGCGTCAATGAAAATCATAAGCGTACCTTATGGATAGGTTCAGCTGGTTTGGCCGAAGGTTTTTTTGCGGAAAAATATCCTAATAATCCAGTACTTGCTATTATGGGCAGCGTCAGCGAAAGCAGCATGATGCAGATGGAATACGCGCACAAACATCATGTGCCAATCATTGAAATCGATATGGCAGCAATTCTTGATGGTGCCGACTGTAAAGCTTGGGCCGAACAATCAGTAAATATATTGAAAAGCGGAAGTGATCTTATTTTGACCGCCGCGCGTACTAAAGATGATTACCAGAAAGTGTTGGATTATGCAATGCAAAAGGGCATTTCGGGTGTAGAAGTATCTGCTCTTACGAAAGAAACGATTGGCAAGCTTGTCAGTGCCATCCTGAAGCAAGTCAGAGTTTCAGGGCTCTTTATGACTGGCGGCGACACTGCAATTTCCGTAATTAATCATTTGGGTGCGCAAGGTTCGCGAATCGATTCTGAAGTACTGACAGGTTTTGTCTTATCGCGTTTGCAGGGCGGAGCTAATGATGGATTGCCTATTATTACTAAAGCCGGAGCTTTCGGCGGTTTGAAAGATGTATATTATTGTATTTATCGCATGAAGGAACTATCAGCTTAGGGGGATTTGCAGTGAAAAATAAATATGTTGGCATAACTATGGGCGATCCTGCAGGTGTAGGACCGGAAATATCCTTAAAAGCTATAGAAGAGCATACTGAGTTTAAAAATAGCACTATCATTTATGGCAGTTATGATATATTGAAGCATTATCATGAGTTGCTTAATATTTCAACGCCGATGGTGAAAATTGAAAGCCCTGAACATTTTCAAAATAATAAAATAAATGTTATTTCTGTTTTAGAGCTTTCATTTAAAGACCTAGCAATTGGACAGGTATCCGCAATTGCCGGTGACGCAGCTTATCGTTATGTTGAAAAAGCAATAAACGATGCTATGGCTGGCAAAATATCAATTGTAACAACCGCCCCGCTGAATAAAGAGGCCCTGCACAAAGGTGGCCATAACTTTGACGGTCATACTGAGATATTTGCGACACTTACTAATACCAAGAAATATACGATGATGCTTTGGAGTGAGAAACTTTCAGTAGTACATACATCAACACATTGTTCTTTGCGTGAAGCTTGCAGCCGAGTGACCAAAGACCGTGTTCTTGAATGTATTCACCTGGCAAAAGATGCTCTGGAAAAATTGGGCGTTGAAAAGCCTCGTATTGCCGTTGCTGGTTTAAACCCGCATAGTGGAGAGGCTGGAATATTTGGTACGGAAGAAATAGATGAAATTACCCCAGCGATTGACGCGGCGCAAAAAGAAAAAATTATAGTGGAAGGGCCTGTGCCTCCTGATACAGTGTTTTTAAAAGCCTACCAAGGTAAATATGACATTGTTGTAGCAATGTATCATGACCAGGGCCATATTCCCATGAAAATGGTTGCCTTCGACAGCGGAGTTAATGTTACTCTGGGGTTACCGATTATTCGTACTTCGGTAGATCATGGCACAGCCTTTGACATTGCAGGTAAAGGAATTGCAAAAGTTGACAGTATGTATTATGCGTTAAAATTAGGTAAACAATTTTTGGAGCAATGAAAAAACTCATTTTTAATGTATGATAAAGTAAGAAGAATAGGTTCAGATATTTTTGTGTTGCATAATTAAGAAAAAGCATCAGCAAAAATAATAAGCCCCCACCGAATGCTTACTTTAATATGTAAACATTCGATGGGGGCTTATTTGGGGCTTTAGCGTTTTTATTTGCTGAAAGCTCTCAGGTGTTTTTGCGAGGCTGCATGTAACAACTCAAAAACTGTTTTCAAATCATTTGGCAGCTTTGGCTGTTGTAAAAAATATTCGTACATAGCAATATTGTCGGTTTCGGCACGAACACCAATATTCAAAGCTTCTGCAAATGTTTTTGGTTTAACAACAAGTTCTTGACTTTTGTCCGCAGGGATATCCCAACCACGATCTGTGAATAGCGGCTGAAGATACGCTATATGTCTTTCTTCCGAGAGAATAATATTGGAAAATGGGCGAATCTTGCCAAAAGTATCAATTACAATCGAATATTGATTACGGGCTAAATACTCATCTTGAATAGCAAAAGTTAACATTTCCTGTACAGTTGGTTGTGGCGTATTTATCGCCCCTTTTGCTCCATAACCAGATTCTGCTGCAAATGCCGTGTTCGTTAGCATCAGAATGCCAAAAAGAATCCCGTAAATAAGTTTCATAAGTATTTTCTCCTTCCATCGTTGTCGTTTATATTTTGCAGACTAAGTACCACTGTTGTGACAAAAACATATACTGTATAAAGTGACTGAGCAATTCTTATAGATAAAAGGCTAAAGTCGTCAATTACTTTATATATAAATATTAGCAATGTAGCGTATTCTAAGCTTTTAGCGCATTTTTTGTTTTATACCCAACATTGGTTGCAAAAATTGTATTAACCATCTAAGAACTACTACTAATAAAATACCATATATAAGCCTCATATTAATACCTCCCTTGCATCACATCATCCTGCACCTATATTGTAATCTTTCTGAAAAATAATAGCAAGAATTTTCAGTTAAATTAAAAACTGGTGACATTATGTTTTTTATTGTATTTTCGCTATGCTGACGGCAAAGTGATTTGTAGTTTTTTATAATATTGATTTCACAAAATATAATATATTTGCCATATATATGACATAAAATTAGTCTATTATAAATTTAAAGTTTTTGATAATAGAAAAGGATGAGTGTTCATGCAACAATTTAGTATTCAAAATAATAATGATAATCAAAAATACCAACGGCGAATTCAGTGGCTGCGCAACTCAGTTCAGTTAATATTTTTAGCAATACTGGTTGGCGGCTTGTATAAGTTTATTAGACCTGCATTTGTAGTTATTTTACCATTAGCTTTTCTAGCTGGAAACTTTTTTTGCAGCTGGCTTTGTCCGTTTGGTACAGCTCAGGAAGTGCTTGGCAAAATCGGGTCTATTTTTATGAGAAAAAAATTTAAAGTGTCGCCAAATATTCAGCGTTATTTGCAGTTTTCACGGTACATTCTGGCGGCTATTGTCTTTGCACATATTGCGGATTCTTTATTTAATTTATCCAGCATAAACGCTTATAAAACTTTTATGCGTGCGATGTCCGGCAATTTAGCACAGACAACTGCAACATTTATAATGATTTCATTCTTAGCAGTGGCTCTTTTCTTCGAACGTCCTTTTTGTAATTATTTTTGCCCTGAAGGCATAAAATTTGGGTTAGCAAGTTTAACAAGGTTTCTTAGTATAAAAAGAAATGCAGAAACTTGTATTCACTGTAAATGTTGCGACAGAGCTTGCCCAATGAATATTGAGGTTTCAAAAGGTAACCATGTCAGGAACGCACAATGCATAAATTGCTTTAAATGTATTGCCGCCTGTCCAAAGAGAGGCACACTTACTTATGGCGGAGTAAATCCTTTAAAAAGAGAATAATTTCTTATATATATTATGTATGGAATATTAAATTGAATTAGACATAAAAAAGGAAGCTGAACAACAGCTTCCTTTTTTATGTTTGTAGAAAAATATATTAACGTAAAAACATTTCGTATAATGATAAAATGATTTCAATAAAAATTAGAATAATTACTGCCCATTCCAAACGTGTACCGCGTTTCGCATGTGCTAGCGTTGAAAACGCTTCAGTGATATCTTCTAAAATTTCAATTTTTTGACGTATTTTTTCATAGCGATCTTTTAGCTCGAATAATGAAGATAATTTGTCGCAAAGAGCTGCTGCTTCGGCATTGTTCCAGGTTATGTCAGGATTATCTAACAACATAATGTAAGAAATGGTATTAAGTTTAAAACTTAATATTTTAGCAGACATTTTTGCTAGTTCTTCATCTGATACTTCAAGTCTTCCGCGGTTAAGGTCATTTATTACATTTTCAATACGATCCAGCAAGCTGTCCACGCCAATTTCATTTTTTTCTAAGGCCACTGATTTTGCCAGAATTGTAGAGACAATTTCGTAGTGGTAATTACTCATGGAGTTGACAATCATAAAATCGTTGTTGATTGCAGTTGCTTGGTTCATATTTACTTCTAACTTGTAGTCGTCAACATATGCGTAAAAATCGCTAATGTCTATTTGCGGTTCCAATTTTAATATGTATTTAACAAGGTCTGTTATTTCATGATATTGAAAATTTAGGAACACTATACTGCCGAAATGAAATACATAAACGGTTTTATTATTTAGGTCATTTACTATACCCTTTAAATTGTCAGGATATAGTATAAGTGCTTCTTTCCACTTGAATTTGTGGGTAACACCGAAGTGAGCGCCAATTTTATCAATGTTTAATTCGTTGCAGATAGAAATAGCTTTAAATTCCGT
>JBFWIF010000094.1:0-8605 GCA_050256135.1 Acidaminococcaceae bacterium
TATGAAGATTGTGCAGGAAGAAAGTAAATAACGGCGAACCATTCCAACATGGTGTTTTTTAAAATGAAATGAGGTATTAATTAGTGATAACCGGAGAACTTAAGAGCAAGATTGATAAATTGTGGGAAATGTTTTGGACGGGCGGCATTACCAATCCGCTGGACGTTATAGAGCAGGTTACGTATTTGATGTTTATTCGTGATCTGGATGACATAGATAATATTCGCAGCAAGGAAAGTTTGAAACTTGATACTTCCTATCAGAGCATCTTTAATAATGATAATCAACAACTAAGGTGGTCGGTTTTCCGTGACTTGCCGGCGGCTACTATGTATGAAATCATCCAGAACAGGGTATTTCCCTTTATCAAAAATCTTCATGGCGATAAAGACAGTGCCTATTCGAAATATATGGCAGACGCTATTTTCAAACTTCCAACGCCGCAGCTTTTGGAAAAGATTGTTACGGCAATGGACGAAATTGAATGGAAGAAAAAAGACATCCGCGGGGATTTGTATGAATATCTCTTGGCCAAAATTGCTGCTGCCGGTACAAACGGCCAGTTCAGAACACCACGCCATATCATTCGCATGATGGTGGAATTATTGGCACCCAAACCGACCGATACAATTTGTGACCCCGCCTGCGGGACCAGCGGTTTTCTTGTTGGTGCTGCTCAATACCTTAAAGAAACCCAGAAAGATGAAATATTTTTAGATGCGAAAAACAAAGACCATTTTAACAATGATATGTTCCACGGTTACGATATGGATAGGACGATGCTGCGTATCGGTGCGATGAATATGATGACGCACGGTATCGAAAACCCCAATATTGAATATCGGGACAGTCTGTCCGACCAGAATACCGATACCAATAAGTTTTCCATTATTTTGGCAAATCCGCCTTTCAAAGGCAGCCTGGACTATGATATTGTTTCTGCTGATATTCTAAAGATAGTAAAAACCAAGAAAACAGAATTGCTATTTCTTGCCTTGTTTCTGCGTATGCTGAAAACAGGCGGTCGTTGCGCGTGTATTGTTCCAGATGGTGTTCTTTTCGGTTCTTCCAATGCGCACAAAGCAATCCGCAAAGAAATTATCGAGAAGAATCGCCTGGAAGCAATTATTTCTATGCCTTCCGGCGTGTTCAAACCTTATGCCGGTGTTTCTACGGCAGTGATGATTTTCACGAAAACCAATCACGGCGGCACCGATAACGTCTGGTTCTATGATATGCAGGCGGAAGGTTTCAGCCTGGATGACAAGCGCACGCCTATTGCCGCTAATGATATCCCTGATATTATCGCCAGATTCAAAAATCTTGCAGGAGAAAAAAACAGGCAGCGCACGGATAAATCCTTCTTGGTACCAAAAGACGAAATTGTTGCGAACGATTATGACCTCTCCATTAATAAATATAAAAAAGTCGAATATGTTGCCGAAGAATATCCGACGCCGCTCGAAATTATGACCGACCTTAATGAACTCGAAATGCAGATTACTGCAGGTCTGGCAGAACTCGAGGAAATGTTATGAGCAAGTGGAAAACGATTAAATTAGGAGATATATGCGAGATTGTTACGGGAAGTACACCGAGCACATTAAAACAAGAATATTGGGATGGTTCTTTCTATTGGGTTACACCTGCTGAAATTTCTGATGGTGATTATTATATTGAAAAAACACAAAGAAAATTGACTGAAGCTGGTATTTCCAGTGCAGGTTTAAGAATTATGCCTGTGGGGACTGTTCTTCTGTCATCTCGTGCACCAATAGGAAAAGTAGCAATTACCGCTGTTGAAATGGCTTGCAACCAAGGATTCAAAAATTTTGTTTGCGGAGAAAAAATCCATAATAGGTTTCTATATTATTTTTTAAAAAACAACAAACATTATTTAAATTCTTTAGGTAGAGGAGCAACATTTAAGGAAATATCAAAAAGCATAGTATGTGAAATCGAAATTCCTCTTCCGCCACTTGAAGAACAAAAGCGTATTGCCGATATTTTGGATAAAGCAAGCAATTTGATAGATTTGCGTAAACAGCAGCTTGAAAAAATGGACTTGTTGATGAAAAGCAAATTTATCGACATGTTTGGCGATCCAGTTACCAATCCTAAAGGGTGGCAAGTACAGCGAATTGAAGAATTATGTGAAGCTATATTTGGTGGAGGAACTCCTTCTAAATCAAATTCTGAATATTACGATGGTGACATTCCTTGGGTTACATCCAAAGATATGAAATCAATTTTAATAAGCGATAGTATTGACCACATTAATGATAAGGCAGTTTTAAATAGTTCTGCAAAATATATTCCTAAGCAATCTTTATTAATGGTTATAAGAAGCGGCATATTGAAGCATACATTACCACTTGGAATTAATACAAGGGTAGTCACAATAAATCAAGACATGAAGGCATTTATACCTAATGCCAATATGAATGTGTGGTTTATGTTTTATACATTCAAAATGCATGAAAAAAGTTTGCTAAACAATGTAAGAGCAGTTACGGCTGATAATATAGAGTTTTCCATAATAAGAAATCTTATGGTTCCAGTTCCTTTTTTAGAATTGCAAAATCAATTTGCCGCCTTTGTTGAAGAAGTGGAAAAACAAAAAGCAGTTATGCAGCAGAGTCTGGAAAAAATGGAAACAAATTATAAAGCATTAATGCAGGAATATTTTGGATAAATTTGTGAGGTGAAACCATGACCAATTTTGATTTTCTTCTTGCGGATGAGCAGTTTGCGCCGTTTGCCGATACGGCGATAGCTGCGGAGAAGATTTTCCATATCGACGTTGCGTCTGCGGTAGTTGGCTGCCGGAGAGCGATGGAGTTTGCCGTGAAATGGATGTATTCCGTTGACGGTTCTTTGGTCATGCCTTATCAGGATAAATTGGTTAGCCTCATGAATACGGATGAGTTCAAAGATATTATCGGCATGGAACTCTACAAACGCCTGAACTACATTCGCCTTGTCGGGAACAACGCCAACCATAAGGCGAAGAATATCACGAAGGATCAGGCGGCTTTAGCTCTGCAAAACCTCCATGCCTTTATGGATTTCATTGCCTATTGCTATGGCAAGGATTATCACGAAACTAAGTTCGATATTTCACTTGCCGAAGAGCAGACAGCTTCCGAAGTTATTGTTGACCACTTGGATTTTGAGAAACTATGTGCAGAGAACAAAGCCTTAAAGGCGGAACTGACCGCCCGTAGGGAGAATCGCGAAGCAACTTATGTCGAAAACCCGGTTAACTTGACTGAGGCGGCTACTCGCCGCGCTTATATTGACGTGATGCTGACGGATGCCGGTTGGGAACGCGGTAAGAATTGGTTTGACGAGTTCGCTATTGACGCTATGCCGAATAAATCCAACGAAGGTTTTGCCGACTATGTGCTGATGGGTGATGACGGTCGGCCGCTAGCAGTAATCGAAGCGAAGAAGACCAGTGTCGATGTTGCTGTGGGCAGACAGCAGGCGAAGCTGTATGCTGATAACCTGGAGAAACGTTTCGGTCGCCGACCGATTATTTTCTTAACGAACGGTTATGACACGCGCATCTGGATTGATCAGGAGCAAGGATACCCAGAACGTGCGGTTTCCGGCATTTACGCAAAAGGTGATTTGGAAAAAGAATTCAACAAAATGACGATGCGTGCCAATTTAAATAATGCGCGGATCAGTGACGATATTTCCGGCCGCTATTACCAAAAGGAAGCAATCAAAGCTGTATGTGAAGCCTTTGACAGACGCAATCGTCGTAAGGCTCTTTTGGTCATGGCGACGGGGAGTGGCAAGACGAGAACGGTTATTTCGCTCGTCGATGTTTTGATTAAAAATGGCTGGGTCAAGAATTTTCTCTTTTTGGCTGACCGGAACAGCTTGGTTACACAGGCGAAACGTGCGTTTCATAACCTTTTGCCGGACGTGTCGATTACCAATTTGGTGGAAGAAAAAGACAATTATAATGCCAGAGGCGTTTTTTCCACTTATCAGACAATGATGGGCTGCATTGATGAGAGTAAAGATGAAACTGGCGGCAAGTTATTTACTTGCGGACACTTTGACCTGATCGTGGTCGATGAGGCCCATCGGAGCATTTATAATAAATATAAGGATATTTTCACTTATTTCGATGCTCTGCTAGTGGGCTTGACGGCAACGCCGCGCGATGAAGTCGGCAAGGATACCTATGCTGTTTTTGAATTGGAAGCAGGCGTACCGACTTATGGCTACGAGCTCCAGCAGGCGGTCGAAGATGGCTATCTGGTAGATTATCGTTCGATTGAAACGAAACTTAAATTTATGAATGAGGGCATCGTTTACGATGAATTGACTGACGCAGAGAAACAGCAGTATGAGGAACTGTTTGCCAACGAAAACGGTGAAATACCACCGGCATTGGAAAGTTCTGCTTTGAACGAATGGATTTTTAACAAGGACACGATCAAGCAGGTCTTAAATATCTTGCAGACGAAGGGTTTGAAAGTCAATTATGGCAACAGCGTTGGCAAGACGATTATTTTCGCCAAAAACCACCTGCATGCCGAAAAGATTCTTGCTGTCTGGAATCAGGAATACCCTGAATATCCGGCACATTACTGCAGGGTAATTGACAATTACACGAATTATGCTCAAAGTCTGATTGATGAGTTTTCCGATAGGAGTAAACTGCCGCAAATCGCTGTTTCTGTCGACATGCTGGATACAGGTATTGACGTGCCGGAAATTTTGAACCTGGTGTTTTTCAAGAAGGTTATGAGCAAAGCTAAGTTCTGGCAGATGATCGGGCGTGGCACGCGCTTATGCGAAGGTTTGCTTGAAGGCGATAACAAGCAGGGATTCTATATTTTTGACTTCTGCTCCAATTTTGAATTTTTCCGCGTGAATGGCAAGGGCAAGGAAGTGCCAGCCGGAACAAGCGTGCAACAAAAGTTGTTTGACCTGAAGGCAGAAATCGTTTATAAATTACAGGACCTTGCTTATCAGACAGAAGAGCTGATGGCTTTCAGGCTTGGATTGGTCAAAGAGTTGGTCGACAGAGTCTGCGCGCTGAACAGGGATAATTTTGCCGTGAAGCAGCATCTGCGCTATGTGGACTTCTTTGGCAGCAAAAAGACTTATGAGGCGTTGACGTATGAAGATATTCAGCAGATTGCGTCGGAAATTTCACCGCTCATTTTGCCGGAAACAGATGAATATACGGCTGTACGCTTTGATGCGCTGATGTATCAGATCGAACTGGCGTATCTGGTTGGTAAGAAAGCAGGAAAGCCGAAGGGCGACTTGATGCGCAAGGTATCAGCGCTGACACATTACGGTACGATTCCCGCAGTAAGCGCACAGAAGGAGTTTTTGGACACACTTTTGCATACGGATTATGTTGCCAGGGGCGGCATTAACGAGTCCGAAAATATCAGGACTAAACTGCGTGATTTGATGAAATATATCGAGTTTGAGCCGCAGGCAAAGTACGAAACAAATTTTGCCGATACAATTACAGGCATCGAAGAAAATGCCTCCGATATGGGGCAGGATTATCTGGTTAATTATAAGAAAAAAGTTAACTATTATATTCGCGAACACGAAAACAATCCGGCTATTTCGAAATTGAAAACCAATAAGCCGCTGACAAAAGACGATGTTGCAGAACTTGAGAAGATTCTGTGGGGCGAGCTGGGAACAAAGGAAGACTACCAGAAAGAGTTCGGCGATACGCCGCTCGGCGAATTGGTGCGGTCAATTGTAGGGCTGGATATGAGTGCGGCCAAAGAGGCCTTCTCGCAATTTATTGACGAGGCTAACCTTGACTCACGGCAGATATATTTCGTTAATCAGATTATCAACTACATCGTGAAAAATGGCATGATGAAGGATTTGAGTGTTTTGCAGGGCAGTCCTTTTGCCGATAAAGGCAGTGTCGTCGAAGTTTTCGAAGACGATAATTTGTGGCGTGGCGTTCGCCAGGCGATTGATGCGATTAACAAGAATGCGGCAGCATAAAAACGGAAATATTTTTACCTTTTTGGTAAAAATATTTCCGTTTTGCTTAATAAAGTGATACAATATATATGAAACGGGAAGGAAAAGACCTGTTTATGGAGATAAGATACAAGACAAAGCAATTGAAAAATGTTTGCGAAAAATTAGGAAAAGCCAAAAAAGAATTTGGTGCAGATGTTGCTGAAAAGCTTTTCAGCGCGATTGATTTCATAGAAACGGCCGCAAGTGTCGTTGATGTAAGAAATTATCCACCATTTCATTTTCATCCTCTTCAAGGTGATAAAAAGGGCGATTTTGCCATTGATTTAGGGCGGCGGCTGGGTTTTAGACTAATTGTAAAACCAGTGAATAATAACGGTACCTTTTCTAATAAGGAACAAGTTTATGGAGCAAAAGCCGTTGAGATAATTGCTATTTTGTTTGAGGAGGTGAGTAACCACTATGAGTAAAGTTGAATATAAGGACATAATTGCCTTTCATCCAGGTTATTATGTTAAAGATGTTATTGAAGATTTGGAAATGAGTCAGTGTGAATTTGCTAAAAGGCTGGAGATTACAGATAAGACACTTAGTAAGTTATTAAGTGGCGAAGCACCTATGTCCAGAGAAATAGCCAAAAAAATGTCCCAGATGCTGGGGACTTCAGTTGATGTTTGGCTTGAATTACAGAAGAAATATGAGGATAAGTGCTGCCAAATTGAACAACTGAAAGAACTTGAAAGGGAAACGAAATGTCTGGAAAATATTGACTATAGTTATTTTAGTAAATTAAATGTTGTTACACCAACGAAAGATAAAAAAGAAAAAGTGCAAAATCTGCGAAAGTATTTGCAAGTGGCTTCTCTTTGCACGCTTGGCAAACCTGATTTGTTGGCAGCATGCAAGACTTCTGTGCCGGAAGTGGAAGTAAAGCACGTTATTAATGCCAATGCCTGGATACAAACAGGAATAAATTTTGCTAAAAATATGGTTTGTGGGCCGTTTAATGAGAAAAAGCTCAAGAATTCTTTAATGGAAATTCGGCAGATGACAATGCAGGATCCTACGGTCTTTTATCCGCGGTTGATAAAAATATTGGCAGAATGTGGTGTAGCTTTGGTGGCGTTGCCTTATTTAAGAAATTCAGGTATTAATGGTGCTGTCAAATGGCTAAATAACGATAAGGTATTATTACTTATAAATGATCGCAGCAAAGCTGCTGACTTGTTTTGGTTTGCGCTTTTTCATGAGCTTAAGCATGTACTGCAAAACCGCAAAAAAGCAGTTTATATTTCTTACGAAAAGAAGTCTGATTCCAGACTGACTTTGGGGGCAGATGATGCGGAAAGTGAGAACGATGCCAATAAATTTGCTGCTGATTTTTTAGTGCCACCCAAACAATATCAAAAATTCATTAATGCCGGTGACTTTAGCGAAGAAAAGATCAAGACCTTTGCTGAAGAGATAGGCGTTGGTCAAGGTATTGTTATTGGTCGGCTGCAGCACGATGGTTACGTAGATTGGAAAGACAAGTTATCAGGTCTCAAAGAGCAGTATGTAATAGGATGAATTTGAGAACACATAATATCTTAGATTCCTCGACTGATGCTCGGAATGACAAAATCGTGGCTTAGAACATAGCAGAAGCAGCATGGCTCGTGACCGAAGCGGAGGGATCTTACAGTGTCCAAAGAAAAAAATCCTTTTGGGCACTGTTTTTTATGTCTAAATAACCAATAATGTGTACACCTAATAAAAAACATGAAGATTATGCAGGAAGAAAGTAAATACTGGTGAATCATTCAAATATGGTGATTTATAAAATGCAATGAGGAGGCTGAACCTTTGAAAAAAATATTTTTAACCTCGTACTTTGCCGGTACGGCACAGTTATTTGGGCAGTATTTTGTAAGTGCGGAATTGGAGAAAAAGGTGGTCTTTATTCCGACTGCTGCTAACGTTGATGAATATAAGAACCATCTTGCAAAGGCTCAAAACAAATTCGCGGAACTTGGTTTCGCGGTGGAAATTCTTGATGTTGCGACTGCCTCAGAAGCAGATGCAAGAGAAAAGATAGAGCAAATAAAATATCTTTATATTGCCGGCGGCAACACTTTTTATTTATTGCAAGAATTGAAAAAGAAAAATCTCTTGGACTTAATTGCCCAGCGTGTCAGCGAAGGAATGATTTATATCGGCGAATCGGCAGGCGGGATGATCACTGCGCCTGACGTTGAATATGTGCAGCCAATGGATCCTAAAGAATTAGCTCCGGAGCTGTCGTCTTATGAAGCATTGAATTTGGTTGATTTTTATCTTTTACCGCATGCAGGAGAGTTCCCTTTTGCGGAGGCGGTAGAAGAAATCATTAATACCTATGGCGATAAATGCAATTTGCTTGCGATTAATAACAAGCAGGCGATAATTGTTAACGGCAATGAAGTGAAAAAAGTTTAGATGGATGTAATCATATTAATAAAAAACTGAAAGTGGTACAAAGGGGACTGCACTGCTTCAAATTATTGGACATAATCCTATGGGGACAAGTACAATAATTGAAAGGAGTGGTTCTTATGGTCTCCAAATATTCTACTGAATTTAAGTTACATGT
>JBFWIF010000095.1:0-8568 GCA_050256135.1 Acidaminococcaceae bacterium
AATAAATATGTTTAAAATTATACTATTTTTATGTTTCCAATTCCTTGACAAGGTCAGATTTTGGTCTTGAACCAACCAAACGATTTACCTCTTTGCCACCCTTGAAATAAATTAAGGTTGGTATGCTCATAACTCCGTACTCACTCGCCAAATCACCAACGTCATCAACATTGATTTTAGCAATGACAGCCTTACCAGCATATTCACCAGCCAATTCTTCGATTAACGGACCAACCATTCTGCAAGGTCCGCACCAAGGGGCCCAGAAATCAACCAGAACCACTTTATCCGACTCAAGAACTTCTTTTTTGAAAACATCTTTATTATCGATATGTAATAAACCCATAACTAACTCCTCCTCGCTCCCCCACCCCAGGGGTGGTCTTTTATTGAATTATAATCCATATTATTGATTTTGTCAAAAAATTATTTAGATACCTCAACCCATGTACCACTCGTAATTTCAGCCAATTGCTCCGCAGCTATCGGCAGAGCCGAATGAGGCGTGCCAGCTGCAATATAAGTAACATCATAATCAAACAAGCTGCGGTCAAGATAGACTGGTACTGGTTTTAATAAAGCAAAAGGACATACTCCTCCCGGAGCAAAACCTGTTACTTCTAAAACAATCTCAGCATCAGCCATTCTCATTTTTTTTGCGCCGACCTGTCTGCCGAATTTTTTAGTGTCGATTCTTTTATCCCCACAAGCAACTATTAATACCGGTTCACCGTCCGCTAAAAAACATAATGTTTTAGCTATTTGTCCTGGTTCTGTACCTAGAGCCTGCGCAGCCAATTCTGCTGTACTAGTATCATCAGGCAAAAGCTTGATTTCCAAATTATCATAAGGTTTCAAGCTTTCCTTAACTCTGTTATAACTTTCCAAAAAATCCAGAGACATATTATCGCCTTACTTTCATAAATTTTTCACAATACTTACAGACACTTGTGATATAATTATCACCAGATGTTAAAATGATAGCTTATATGCTATTTTAGCATATGTTTGCGGCTGGTTTCAATTAGCTGCAATCTCAAAAATAATACAATCAGGGAGGCGCTTTAACATGGCAAAAATTACTAAAGATACTGGCATCATTGATGCTGTACAACAACATCCAGAAATTATTGAGGTTTTTCAAAACTACGGTCTTGGCTGCATTGGCTGCATGGCTGCACATTACGAAACAATCGGTCAAGGTGCTGGCGCACACGGTCTTGATGTAGATGCATTAATTGCAGATATTAACAAGAAAATCGGCGAATAATTATAACTAAACTTTATAAAAAAACGGAGTTCATATGAACTCCGTTTTTTTATTTAATGCTGTATTCAGTTAAAAATTTCTCATAAAACTTAATCGCCTCAAAGTATTTTAAAATAGACAAATTCTCATCTGGCTGATGTGCTTGTTTGTCATCACCAGGTCCATAAATAATTAACGGCATCTGCCTTTTACCGATTAGTGCCGATGCATCAGTGAAATAGTTTACTCCTCTTTGTATAAGCTCGCTGTCGGCGCAATCCAAAGCGCAATCAATAATTTTATCGCCAGAAATGCATCCTACCGGTGGTAGAAAACAGAGAAATTTATAATCGGCTTTAAATTCTTGGCAGTACTCTGATGCTTCAGAAATTGCTTTATCAATAAGTTTTCTGACATCTTCTTCTGTCTGACCAGGTATAGTACGTATGTCAATCTTGCAGGTGCAAGAATCCGGCACAACATTAATAGCTACACCGCCATCAATCTTATTAACACTGATAGTTGGTAACCCTAGCAAAGGATGTGGTTCAACCTGAAAACTTTGCCCGACAAGTGCATTAAGAAATGCGTTCATGCTCATAACTGCGTTCACGCCAAGATCTGGCATAGAGCCATGTGCTGTTTTCCCATAAGTATTAACCTCAAGCCAGGCAGCTCCTTTGTGCGCTAACAATAAATCGCCATTACTTGGCTCTCCTACTAAAACAGCCCCGATTTTTTCCATGCCGTTTTTATCAACAAAATGCAACGCGCCTTGGCAGAACATTTCTTCGCCAGCGGTTGCTAAAAATACTATGTTTTGCTTGGGTAAAATACCATTGCGCTTCATTTTGACCAAAGCATAAAGCATTGCTGCAACTGAACCTTTCATATCTGATGCGCCGCGCCCATAAACAGCACCGTCTTCTATTTCTGCACCAAAAGGATCATGCTGCCAAGGGCAGTTGCCTGGCGGTACCGTATCAAGATGACCTGTAACAAGCAATTTTGGTTCTTCACTAGCACCCTTTATTTCAAAGATAAGATTTGCACGGTTTTCTTCAAATTCATCAATCTGGCAGGAAATTCCTTCACCAGCAAGCAACATCTTGATTTTTTTTGCTAAAACCAACTCATTGCCTGGTGGATTTGTCGTATTACAACGAAGAATTTCTTGCAGAAGATCTATGGCCTCTTTTTCTTCAGAGCAAGAAAGCATTTTACCTTTCCTCCCCACTATGTTGTTTTAGGTATACAGCCTTAAGCTTATCTTTAGCTTCCTCAGTATTCTCAGTGCAGCTGGCAATAATTTCTCCCTTTTGCATCAAATACCCTCTGTCAGCCATTGCTAAGGCTTTAAACCCGTTTTGCTCAATTAAAAGAACTGTCGTTCCTTCTTTATTTAATTGTGCAATTGTTTCAAAAATACTGTTGACTACTAATGGAGCCAAACCCAAGGACGGTTCATCCAATAGCAAGATTTTAGGCTCACCCATTAATGCTCTGCTAATAGCCAGCATTTGTTGTTCGCCACCGCTCATCGTACCTGCATTTTGCGTTCTACGTTCAGCCAATTTTGGGAAAAGGGTGTAAGCCCTTTCAATGTTTTGAGCTATTTTGGACTTTTCCTTGCATGCACACGCTCCTACCAGAAGATTTTCCTCAACAGTCATTTTAGGAAAAACACGTCGGCCTTCCGGCACTACACCAATTCCCTTATGCACAATTGTCTCAGTCGCCTTGCCTGTAATATCTTCACCACAAAAAATAACACTACCTGACTTGGGCTTAACAAACCCGAGAATTGTATTTATTGTAGTCGACTTTCCAGCCCCATTGCTTCCTAAAAGACACGTTATGCTGCCTTCAGGTACCTCTAGTGAAACATTCTTAAGAACAGGAACAGAACCATAAGCCGTAAAAACATTGTTCAGTTTTAACATCAGGCATCCTCCTGTCCTAAATATGCTTTAATAACATTTTCATCTTTGGCAACTACATCAAAACTACCATAAGCCAAACGGCTGCCATAATCAAGAACCATGACTTTATCTACAAGACCTTTAATAAAACCCATGTCGTGTTCCACAACAATAATTGACAAATCAGGCATTGCATTTTTAACCTTGATTAAGTCATTCATTAAGGTTTCAGTCTCAACTCCGTCCATGCCTGCCGAAGGTTCATCCAATAAAATAACTTTTGGTTTAGAGGCGATTGCCCTACAAATTTCCAAACGCCGCCTATCGGCATAAGGCAAATCCTTTGAAGCCTTATGCGCCTGTGAAGTCAATAATGTTCCAAATATCTTCATTATATCAAAAGCCTGAGTAATTGCCCTATCCTGAACTTCTTTTTCGTGACTGGTACCTAATAGCGAGCCAAATAAGCTGCTATTTCTGACTTCCTCCATACCCATCATAATATTTTCAAGAACATTTAGGTTCCAAAAAAGACGGCCATTTTGAAATGTTCGTGAAATTCCCAAATGGAAAACTTCATCAGGCTTCATACCTTTTGTTGATTTTCCAGCAAGCAATATTTCACCATTAGTTGGCTGATAAATACCAGATAAGAGATTAAAAAGTGTTGTTTTGCCAGATCCGTTAGGTCCTATTACTCCAAGCGTTTCACCCGCCTTGAGAGAAAATGACACTTCATTAACAGCAACCACACCGCCAAAACGAATTGTTAAGTTTTCTACATTCAGCAGTTCCATATCAATTCTCCTCTCCGCGGGCAGCAGTTTTTGGTTTGAAAATACGATGTTTGAATGGAAGTAAACCTTCTCTCATAAAGAGAAGGCAAAGAACGATAATGATACCATAAAACATTACTCTGTAATCTTCAAATGCTCTAAATTTTTCAGGAAAAACAGTCAGGAAAAACGCGCCCACTAAGGCCCCAGGAATAGAGTCAAGTCCGCCTAATATAATCATACTTATGACTATTATCGACAATGAATAGCCAAAATTCTCAGGAGCAATAAAATTAATCATTGCGGCATAAACTCCGCCTGCTATGCCGCCAAAAAAAGCGCCTATGGCAAAAGCCAATAATTTATAATTTGTTAAATTCAAACCATAACACTGAGCAGCTAACTGATCCTCCCGCATAGCATTAAGGGCGAGGCCAAACAACGAGTTACTGAATTTATAAATAACAACTGTTGTAAGGACCAGCAGCGCTAAGCAAAGATAATAGAAATTTGCTTGATAAGTCATACTCATAAAACCAAAATTAACCGTTGTCCCCATATTGATGCCCAAAAAATGCGGTGACGGTATGTCTATCAACCCGTTAGTGCCGCCTGTAACACTTTCCAGGTTCAAAAGCAGTTCCTGCACTATCAAGCCAAACGCTATAGTAACTAAAGCAAGATAATGCCCCTTTACTCTTAATGCAGGCAATCCTAATATAACGCCAAACAGACTAGCAAAAACACCCGCAAAAGGAAGAGCTATCCAGAAGCTGATACCTGCTTTTAGAGTAAGAATGCCTACAGTATATGCACCAATTGCCATAAATGCAGCATACCCAAGACATATGAGACCAGCTCTGCCAGTCATAAAATTTAACCCTAATGCCATCATTGCATTTAACATCATAAAATTGAGAATCTGCAACCAATAAGAGTCACCCATTATGGCAAACGGAATTGTTAATGCAATCATTACTGCAATCAAACCAACTTTGCCAATATTTTCAACATATGTTTTTTCCAGTTCCTGCAGAAGCCGGCCTGCACGTTTTTTTAATGTTATTCCTGCTATAGCCATAGCTGCAATAAATGCCACTACCAGAATTGGTTCTTCAATATAGACAAATATCAGGAATAACAAATATCCTAATAGTTCGGTAAGAAGTATTTTGATCATTTATTCTGCATCCTCCTATACCTTTTCATAGGCGCGCTCGCCGAATATTCCTGCCGGTCTGAACACTAGGCACAGGATAACTATGACAAAGCTAATTAAATCCTGGTAACTGGAACCGTCAGGCACTGTACTAACGACAAATATTTCCAAAAATCCCAGCAGCATACCGCCGGCAATCGCACCGTAGACGTTGCCAAGTCCGCCAACTACTGCAGCCGCAAAACCTTTAATACCAGCGGCAAAACCCATATTAAATTTTATAATTCCGTAAGACAATCCGTTCATCAAACCGGCTACTGCACCTAAAGCAGATCCAAGGGCCAATGTGATTATAAACACCTTCTTAACGTTGATACCCATCATCATTGCCGCCTCTCTATCTTGTGCGGTTGCTCTGATGTAACGTCCGAAAGTAGTTTTTTCTATAATGTAGTACAAACCACTTATTAAAACTGCCGACAGGATAATACATAAAATAGTCTCCGGTTTAATCAGTACGCCGCCGATATTAATACTATCCACATCAAATAATTTTGGAAACGGCTGAGGATTACGACCGTTCGGTACAAAAAGCATTACTGCCTCCCTCGTGATTATTGATGCACCCAAAGTTATCAAAAGTGTCATAATATCCGGTGCGCCGCGCATAGGCCTAACGATAAATCTTTCCAATAAAATACCGAAGATGCTACCTGTCAAAAGCACTAATACAAGGATTCCCAAAAAATATGGTACTGATCCCATCGTTAATCCTATGGAAGTCAGAATTCCGCCTGACAAAAGTGCTGCAAAGGCACCTAACATAAAAACTTCACCATGTGCAAAGTTGACTACCTCAATGACACCGAAGAATAGGGTAAATCCAACCGCTATAAGAGCGTACATAATACCCAATCCCAATGCATTTAATATTTGTTGGACGATAAGTTCAATAGTCATCCCTACACCTCATTTCTGGATAGACAATTATCATTGTTTCACTATTTTTTTATCAACAACTTTAATTGTAGATTTATAATAAGGAATCCATTTACCATTTTCTGATATAAATGGCGTAATTAATTTAAGCGTATTTTCACCGCGATCATCAAAAGATATGTTGCCAATTACACCTGGGTAGTTGTTAGTAGCACGAATTGCCGCTGCAATTTTCGCCTTATCAGTTGTACCTGCTTTTTCAATTGCAGCCATAACAACATTTGCGGAGTCATAAGCAAAATGGCCATAAGCTTCATGTGGTTCTGTGAATTTAGCATCATCATAAGCTTTGATAAAAGCTTTGCCACCTGGCAAAACTTCAAGTGGTTTACCAATATTGAACGCAATCATACCTTGTGCTGCATCACCGGCGATTTTATTAAAGGTATCAGAAATAATACCAGAATCACTTAAGAACAAGCAATCCATTTGCAAATCTGCCATTTGACGTTTAAGCAAAGCAGCTTCCGTTGCAACGCCGCCAAAGTAAATAGCTTCTGGATTTTCAGCCTTGATTTTTGTCAAAAGAGCTGAAAAATCTTGTTGTCCTACAGAAATGCCATCTTCTGAAATTATTTCCGCACCATTTCTCTTAGCTGTATCAGCAAATTGCGTCGCATTGGTTTTACCATAATCGGTCTTATCATTAATCAAAGCTATTTTCTTGATACCCCATTCTTTGGTAGCAAGATTACCTGCAAATTCATTTTGCACATTGGCAGCAGTCATAATACGAGTTATTTCTTTGAATTTGCCTTTGGTAATATCCGGATGAATTGCTGCCGTTATCAACATAGGCATACCGTTTTTATGGAAAATAGGTACCGTTGCCAATGCGCAACCGCTGTTAAAATGTCCAAAAACAGCAACAACGTCCTTGTTTGCAATTAATTTATTAGCTGCACTTACAGCTGTTGAAGGATCTCCACCGTCATCAACTACTACCAATTCATATTTGTTCTTATATTTTCCTGATTCATTTGCCTGTTTAACTGCTAATTCGGCAGAATGTTTAAGGCCAATACCAACGGCAGCATTACCGCCTGTCAATGGTCCGATAAATCCTATTTTTACCGTTCCAGCTTTTTTACTTCCGCAGCCAGCAACCATTCCCATCAAAAAAACCATCAAAATAGCAAAACTAATTACTTTTTTTAACATTCGTTGTTCCCCCCAAAGATTTTTTTATAATCAACTTTGCTTCCGCAAAGAAAATTCCATGTAAAAACAAAAAGCCACCCCTTGTGTGAAACAAGGAGTGGCTTCATCGCCATAAAAAACACCTAGAACATTGTTACTATTCTATGTTGTATCGTTGTAAACAACATAACTATATATTTCGTGGGTCTATATTAGCATTTTTTATCTATTTTAGCAATAATTTGATAATTTTTTATTGTTTTTATAAAAATTTATTTATGACATGCAAGATAATTTACACTTATTCCTTCTAACTGTTTTCTTTTTCAAGAGCTAATAGTTTTTCCTTGCATCCTAAACCACCGGCATAACCAACTAATTGACCATTAGCACCAATTACTCTATGGCAAGGTATTATTATCGGCAATGGATTTCTGTTATTAGCCATGCCAACAGCACGGTATGCTTTTGGGTTCTCTACTGCTCTTGCAATGTCGCCATAGGATCTCACTTCACCATAAGGAATACTCATTAAAGCACGCCAGACATCTTGCATAAATTGCGTTCCTTCAGGAGCCAGAGGTAATGAAAAAGACCGACGTTTACCACTGAAATATTCTTCAAACTGTTGAATGGTCAAGTCAGCTAACTTGCTTATTTGCTCACCATTTTTACAAACTTGCTTTTCAAAGTTAATTTTAGTCAAAGCAGTGCCATTATCTTCAATTGACACCCAGCCGATAGGAGAATAAAAATATGCTTTATTAACCATAACACACCTCCAGTTATTCAACATATAGTTTTCTAAGTATCCTTATCTCTTCAGCATAACCAGCCAAATCATTCGGCGTTTCCAAATAAAATGGTAATTTGCTTAAAACAGGGTGATTGATTATTCTGGTCATTGCCTCAAGGCCTATAGTACCTTTGCCAATACCAGCGTGCCGATCCTTGTGGCTTCCCAAAATATTTAAGCTATCATTGCAATGTACAGCTTTAAGAAAGTTCAAACCAATTTTATCATCAAATTCCTTTAGCACGCCATCTAAATTATTAACAATATCATACCCGCCGTCGTAGACATGGCATGTGTCAAGACAAACTCCAATCTTTTCTTTCTGTTCTAACAATTGAATAATTAAATTTAGCTCCTCAAATGTTTTGCCAATTTCTGTTCCTTTGCCAGCCATGGTTTCCAAAAGCACCGTCGTTTTCTGCTTATCTTGAAGAACAGAATTCAACATTTTGGCAATCAATACAATCCCTTGCTCTACGCCTTGCCCAGAATGACTGCCTGGATGAACAACATAAGATCGGAAGAGC
>JBFWIF010000096.1:0-8423 GCA_050256135.1 Acidaminococcaceae bacterium
AACAATCAAATTAATGTTTAATTTTGGTCTAGAATTTATGCGCGTTTACACTGGCACAAATACTCCGGTTTAGCTGGCACACATTGGCCGGTATATGCAAAAAATATTTCAAAAAGCAAAATAAGAGAAAGAAAAAAGATTAACTTAATTGAAATTCATACCTTTGTCGATTGTGAGGAATTTTTTTAAAAACTAATGGCAAGAAGAACACCATATACAAGGGTTTTAAAGGAAAATCAACTTCGAGAGGAACACGTCAAGGGTATGGGTGATGTTTTGTTTCGAGGATTTCAGTGTTTGAATAGTTCCTGTACAAATTTCTTACTTGTTCGAAAAGATGAAATCCATTTAGAGTTTGAAATTGAGTGCCCTTCTTGTAATTTTATACACAAATCAGGTGAGGAAACTAAATTTTATGATTACAAACTTCATCATACAGATGAAGATCGGATTATAGAAGAAGGTGAATTTTCTGTTCTTCACGATGACTATATTAATGAATCTCAAGAATTTAAGTATTGTATAGTTTGCAATACTATCAAACCAGTTCACTTCTTTGATAGGCATTCTGCTAGAAATTCAGGCAGACAGGGCGAATGTAGACTTTGCAAAGGCATTTATAATTCGATTAAAAATCAATCAAGAATTTCTGACCAACATCGTGAAGCAGCACAAAAACGAAGAATGTATTTGGATCTTTCGGGTCAACAAAAAATTGATAGTAAGGTTATTCACGATAGATATGGTTTCAAATGTTTTAAGTGCGGAAAAGATTTGAGTGCTGCCGAAACAGCAACTGAAAGACCACTTGACCATACATTGCCTATTTACTATCTATTTCCACTTAATACCAATAACGCTACTCTATTGTGCAGAGAACATAACGGAGAAAAGTCGGGTAAATGGCCTTCAAATTATTACAATGATGAAGAATTAAGGAGACTTTCCATTCTAACCGGAATTGACTATGCAATATTAAAAGGGGAGCCTTTCTATAATCCTGAAGCAATTGAAAATCTCAAAAATCCAGCAGTTGTGGATGCACTTCTAACAAAGTATAGTGCATACATTGATGAAATTATTAAACTTAGAAATAGATTACTTAGAGAAATTGACTTTGACTTTTTTCAAAGTTCTACAATAATATCACCTGTGCATATTCAAAGAGCAGACGAATTATTATAAAACTACACCAATACGAGGTATTGATGCGAAGTTACCGTTCCTTTATCTCTTATACCGTGTGATTCGCAATGCTCTACACTTTCATCAAATAAGTCAGCAGTTTTAAACCAACGCTTACTAATTTTTTGAAGTTCTAATGCCATATCACATTTATTGCTTTTCCCTAAATGTAGAACAAAAGTGCCATCCTTTTTCATACGTTCTTTTGCTTGCCTAAATATGGATTCGTAAATGGCAAAATCAATTTTTTGTCTTTCATCTATAAATGATTTAGGTTGATGTTTGAAATCAATTTCAGACCATCCAGTAAACCATATTCTAATCCAGTTAGCCAAATAAAATCTAGTGCTGTCAAAAAACGGTGGTGATGTAATTATAGCATCTAGGTCATTAATTTCTTGTGGCCAAACTATCGTTGTGTCTTGATTAAATATTTTACCGTTTTTAAAATTAAGTGGTAATTCTTCGTTGATTACTCTGTTCACTTTTTCGCAAAGCTTTTCAATCAGGCTTTTGTAAATGAAATCCCCAGTAGGTGCATATGGAACGATTGGGTGTGAACGTCTGCTTAAAGCATAAGGTCTATTTCCGTGAAGAATATGAAGCAATGAAGCAACTACCAACATTTCGCTTGGGGTAGAAGGGTAGTATTCTTTTACAAATCTACGTGCAAGTAATATTTCTTTTAATGTGTTTTCTTCATAGTATTCAGATAGCTTTTTATTAAAACCGAAATTTTTAACTTCATCAATTTCTTTTTTAGTACACTTATTAGCTTTAATAAAATTATCTAATGCTTCTATATAAGAAAATGATTCAGAAGAAATTGGAGCATTCACTTTACCATTAGAGATATAGTAAGCGGGCAAACTAATATCAATACCATAGGATAATTTTCCTGCTAATGCTGCTTCAAAAGGAATTGTACCAACTCCTGAGAAGGGGTCAAGAACAGATCCATTTTCAGGTACAAATGTCTTCACAAGATGATGTGCAATTGATGGCTTCAACTTGCCTTGATAAGAGCAAAGAGAATGGTTGTTATGACCCCAATTTCTACTTGAATATGGTTCTTGTTGATGGGGGATTTCATTTCTGAAACTGTCCCAGTTCTTTTTCCAATGAAGTTTTATTCTTCCGTTTACAGAATTTAGTTGTTTTTCCTTGTATTCAAAAACCAATAATGACTGGGTAAGTATTTCCTGATTTCTAGAACGTCTTTTCCTTAAAATCTTGTTTTCAACGAATTCATACCCTAATCCCTGCATTAACTCAATTAATATGTCATCTGTATTAATATGCACGCCACTAAAAATCGAATCCCCAATATCAATAAGAACTTTAGCATTTTGAGATAGTAATGGTTTTGCATCATTAAAGATTGTGTACATTTCTTTAAAGTAGCTCTGCGCCATTACCGGAATTCTAGAATCATAAGCATTTCTATTTAGCTCAATAAGTGTCGCTTTGAGCAAACCACTTTTTGAAGCTATATCAAGTCCATTGACATAGGCATATTCCTTTTTAACATCATTAATTCCACTTGTTAATGCTTGATCTCTAAAAAATCGCAAATCATTTTCGAACTGTAAATACCTTAAAAACCAAAGCTCTACTTTTGTATTTCTGAAATAGTTTGTGCCATTTAGATAAGGCGGACTTGTAATGATTGCTCCGATTTTTAAATCATTTACACGACCTATATTCTTTGCATTTGAAAGAATAAATTCAGGCTTTCCTTTTAGCTTATAGTCAAAATTCAAAATGTCTTCTGCAATATTTCCAATTTTTTCAGGCAAAATATCATTAAATTTTTTCAGGTCTTTTTCAATTTCTTTCGCTGTTTTGAATCTTACATCTCCAACTTTCTTGAGAAATGATACAGGGAGTAGACAAGAAATAACAGCTACGGTTAGAGTATCAGCTAGTAGTTCATCTTCTAATTTAACAATATCAATATATGACCTTAGTTTTAATACTTGCTCAAGAGTTTCATCAGGGAAATATTTTTTATCAGAGAATAGAGATTTATAGGATTCTCTTAAAGATTTGTCTTCTTCAAACATATTAAGGTTCTTCAGTACAACTTTTTGAATATCCTTAAGGTCTTTGGACAGCTTATTCCTTTGAGATTCTTTTGCTTTTAAAACATTGAGCTTTGTTTGAATTAAAAACTGTAATAAAGGATTTACTTCTGAATATACTGTTGATAGACCTAAATCATCAGCCGCAAGGAGTGTAGTGCCTGTACCTGCAAAAGGTTCATAGATTAGAGTATCTGTTATTCCATAGTTTATTATTAATGATTTTACAAAGTCAGGAGAATAGCCTTCAATGTAAGGATACCATCTTTGAAATGGGATGTCTTTACTTTTTACAAATGTTACATCCTTTTCTGTAACGCCTTCAACTTTGTCTATTTCAGGAAGTTTTTGCTTGATAAGTCTTTTTACAACTTGGTTAATTGAACGCTCTTGCTTCTCGGCAAAAAGTGCAAGCTGTTTATAGGTTTCAATGCCAATCAGTTCTTTTAATTCTTGAGTTGTTAAGTCTTTTACTTTAGAATAGTATGGTTCTTCTGGCTCACTAAACGCCAGTGTTACAGACTTTTCTTTTGAATCTTCCGAAGGGTAGTCGCTGAAATAGACAGCTTTATAAAATTGTTTTGTCATTTTGAAACAAGTATCAGTTTATGATAGTTACTTCGCAAAAGTAAAAACAATTTTTGAACATCACATTGCTTGATAAGATTTTTTTGAATTTAATTTTCAACAGTCTTTTCGAGCACTGGAAAATTGGCTCTTTTGTAATATTTGGCTAGTGTGTCGCCAAATTTAGTCTGTAAGTGTTTGTATGGATATCAAAGTTTTTATTAAAATGCCTGTTTTTCTAAGTAAGGTTGATTTAGGCTTGTATATAATATTGAACTAAACGGAAAGAACTCAAGACAAGCGGCACTAATCCGCTGCTGATTTAAGAGGAAACAATTCTAGAATATATTCGCCTATTTCACCTCAGCTCCATTCATAAAGCTTTCGGAGGGCGCAACAAAGCAAAGCTTGCCATCCGCGTTTTCGGCCATCATAATCATGCCCTGCGATTCGATACCACGAATTTTACGTGGTTCGAGGTTGACCAGCATCACCACCTGCTGCCCGATGATGTTTTCTGGCTGATAATATTCTGCAATACCGCTTACTACTGTGCGTTGATCAATGCCAGTGTCAATAAGCAGCTTGAGCAGTTTTTTGGTTTTAGGCACTACTTCAGCTTCCAGGATTGTGCCTACACGCAGATCCATTTTGGTAAAATCATCAAACTGAATAGCCTCTTTCTGTGGCTTTACTGGCTTTACCTCCTGCGCTTCATTGGCTTTTCGGGTATCAAGTAATTTCTGTACCTGCTGTTCGATCATGCTGTCTTCCACTTTTTCGAACAATAAAACGGCATCTCCCAATTGATGACCAGCTTCAAGCAAGGCAGGCCGGGTAGTATCATCCCACCCAAAAGATCCCATGCGGAGCATTTTACGTAATTTTTCTGCGGTAAAAGGCAAGAAAGGCTCTGAAAGCACAGCCAGTCGGGCAACTATCTCAAGCGATACGGCAAGAATTGTTTTCACCCGCTCAGGATCTGTTTTAAATATCTTCCAGGGTTCATTTTCAGTTAAATAGCGATTACCCAGTCGCGCCAGATTCATCAATTCCGACAATGCTTCCCTAAAACGATACAGCTCAATGCTATGACTGATCTTTTCGGGATAATGCTGCATCTCTGCCAAAACAGCCTTGTCGGCATCTGTAAGATGATCAAGGGCAGGTACTTTGCCTTCAAAATATTTGTGGGTTAGCACCAGGGTGCGGTTCACAAAATTGCCCAAAACGGCCAGCAACTCATTGTTATTCCGGGTCTGAAAATCCTTCCACGTGAAGTCGTTATCTTTGGTTTCGGGGGCATTGGCAGTGAGCACATACCTCAAAACATCTTCTTTGCCGGGCAATTCGTCAAGATATTCGTGCAGCCATACTGCCCAATTGCGCGAGGTAGAGATTTTATCATTCTCCAGATTCAGAAATTCGTTGGCAGGGACATTGTCGGGCAAAACAAAAGAACCCTCTTGTTGCAACATAAAAGGGAAAATGATGCAATGAAAAACAATATTGTCTTTGCCAATAAAATGAATCAGCTTGCTGTCATCAGCTTTCCAATAAGGCTCCCAGTCTTTGCCTGTATTTTCGGCCCATTCGCGTGCTGCGGAGATATAGCCAATTGGCGCATCAAACCAAACGTAAAGCACCTTGCCTTCGGTTTCGGGCAGCGGGACTTTTACGCCCCAATCCAGATCGCGGGTAACTGCGCGCGGCTGCAGACCTTGATCTATCCAGGATTTCACCTGGCCGTAAACATTCACTTTCCAGTCTTCTTTGTGGCCTTCCAAAATCCATTCCCGAAGCCAGCTTTCTGCTTTATCGAGTGGCAGATACCAGTGTTTGGTTTCCTTTAAAACAGGTTTGTTACCACTCAGTGCCGAGCGCGGATTGATCAGATCGAGCGGACTGAGGGAGGTGCCACAGCTCTCGCATTGGTCGCCATAAGCTTTTTCGTAGCTGCAATGCGGACATGTGCCGGTAATGTAACGATCTGCCAAAAACTGATTGGCTTCGACATCAAAATACTGTTGATTACTTTTCTCCAGAAAGACGCCTTTATTGTATAAATTAGTGAAAAATTCAGCTGCTGTTTGGTGATGAATCGGGGCCGAAGTGCGGCTGTAAACATCAAAAGAGATACCAAAACGCTCGAAAGAATCCCGAATTATCTCGTGATAGCGATCCACAATTTCCTGCGGACTAACTCCTTCTTTGCGCGCTTTGATGGTGATAGGAACGCCATGCTCGTCTGAACCACCAATAAACAATACGTCTTTGCCTTTCATGCGCAGATAGCGGGCATAAATATCTGCCGGAACGTAAACGCCGGCAAGGTGACCGATATGGATTGGCCCGTTGGCATAAGGCAGGGCAGAAGTGATGGTATAACGATTGAATTGCTTATCTTTGGCTTCCATTGAAAATGTTTTTTACCCTCCGGTAAACGCTTTGCCGGTATGGGTTTAGGTTCTGAAATAGAGGCGCAAAGTTAACCATTAGTTTCGATATGCAACAGCCCATCCCCCTACAAAAAGGCGATTTGATCGCACTCTCGGCTCCGGCCAGAAAAATTTCGACTGAGGAGTTACAATTTGCTATACAGAAGATTGAAGAAGCCGGCTTTAGGATTAAAATCGATGAGCGGCTTTTTGTAACCGAAAATCAGTTTGCCGGAAATGACAGCATTCGTGCCGCCCTGCTGCAGGATTTGCTGGACGATCCGAAAGTAAAAGCGATACTTTTTGTTCGGGGTGGCTATGGCAGCCTGAGAATCATTGACCGGCTCGACTTCAGTGCCTTTGTTCAGTCGCCCAAATGGCTGGTTGGATACAGTGATATTACGGTGATTCATGCCAAGGCGCAGCAGTTGGGTATTCAAAGTCTGCACGCCAGCATGCCCATCAATTTTGAAAATAATACCGATGAAAGCCTGCAATCGCTTTTTGATGCCCTTCAAAATCAAGCAAAACCCATCACTTTTGATGCACATCCGCTCAACAAAACCGGTGTCGTGAAAGCAGAAGTAGTTGGCGGAAACCTTTCGACACTTTTCAGTTTGCTGGGTTCAGATCTTTTTCCTGAAACCAGTGGAAAAATCCTCTTTCTGGAAGATCTGGATGAATACCTGTATCATATCGACCGCATGATGCTGGCGCTGAAAAGGGCCGGAAAATTAAACAACTTAGCTGGTTTGCTCATTGGCGGCATGACAGACATGAATGATAACACTATTCCCTTTGGGAAAACAGCTGAAGAGATCATTGCTGAACATGTTTCGGAATTTGATTATCCGGCTTGTTTTGGATTTCCTGCCGGGCATATCAACGATAATCGGGCAATTTGTCTTGGCGGTTCATTGAGCTTAAAAATTGAAAGAAATCAAGCAATAGTAACAGCCAGAAAATTAACCTAAAATAGCAAGTAACCTCTTGTTAATCAATTATAATGACAAAATAATTGAACTGATGATTAGGGTGTGAAATAGTCGTATTCAAAGCTTATTTCTTTATTGATTCTGCCTTTATTGTCAATAACACGAATTGATCTTATGTTACCATTTGCGTTATAGTAAAAAAGAATTTCTTCTTTGTCATCTAATGGATAATAAACATTGGGAGATTTTAAATGCTGAATTCTGGAAAGCTGTTTTTGAAGGTTTATATCAAATACAAATTCATGTTGATCTTTTTCCAGAAAGTTCATTTTTAACCCAATGATATCATCGTCTTTCCTGATATAATCTATATCATAAATTATTCTTTTCGAATGAAATGTTTTTTTGGTAAGTAAGTCGTCATCATTGTACTTCAAGTTGATGCTAAATAGGTTTTTGATTGGACGTCTCTTATTTATCGAGGACAATAAATTATCAAGATTATAGGTAAAAGTTGTACTGTCGATAACTGTGCCGGATCTTTTAACATTTATAATAGTGGTCAAGATGTTATTGGTGTATTGGTAAAGATGCTTTGATATGAGTTTTGACTTGCCATTAGCTTTTTGTTTATAGAAGCTTTTTGATTGTAATAGGTTTTCATTTGAAAAGCGCATTTCTGAAATATGAAAAACACCTTTTTTGGCATCATATTCCCTATTAATTCTCAGCGTATCGCCATATCGTTCCATCTTCTGGTACGAAACCCCTTTTTTATCTGTTTTTATTACTTCCAACAGATCGTTATCAACAATTTTAAACAGTTTTTCATCCAGGGTTTTACCAGCAGCCTGTAATAAAAACAGGGTGTCATCATTTCGATAAAACCGCATACGATACAGAAGATTATCACTATCAATAAGCCTGACCTCCATGTGTTTATCATCCGGTATTTCAGGAATAAAGTTTACTTCTAAAACCTCAAACAGCTCTTTATGCAGTGCGTTTTTTCGGTTTTTAAAGTCCAATTCAGCATAATAATCTTCATCAACAAAAACAGGAATTTGGGTTACTTGAAATGAACCAAAGAAATACCAGCCGGGAACAAAAAAGAAAACAGGTACCGTCGTGGTAAAATCATTTAACATTTGATAGACAAGCATATTTCGCACAAGCTCATTAGCGACTTGTTTATCAGAGGTTTGCGCTTTAGT
>JBFWIF010000097.1:0-8231 GCA_050256135.1 Acidaminococcaceae bacterium
AATAAAGCCGCTTATTTGGAAGAACGTTGGCAATTTGGCAACTCCTGGCAGTTAAACAGTGGTGTTCGTTATGATGAACACAGCAATTATGGTTCAGAACTAACACCGCATTTTGCACTGAACAAAAAAATCAATGAAGACAGTAATGCTTATATATCCTGGGGTAAGGTATTTAATGCACCGACTACTGATCAACTTTATAAATATGTTGCTGGAATGGGCATACCAAACCCTGATTTGAAGCCGGAGACAGGTGATGTACTGACAATCGGTGTTAATAAAAAGTTTTCTGATAACACTAGTTTTAGTGCAAGCGTATTTAGCAGCAAGTTAGATGATGCCATCGGCTGGGGATATATAAATTCAACAGACACAGAAAAAACAGCTATGAATATTAATTCAGAAAAACGCCGAGGTATGGAAATAAGCACAGATCATCGTTTTGATGATAATTGGAGCATGAACGCTTCATATACTTACCTGCAGGTAAAACAAGATTATGCTGATGGCTATGGCTATCTGATTGACGGCAGCTCTAAACCAAATGTATACAGAGCTGGTGTAAAGTACAAAAAGGATAAGCTTTTGGTAGACTTGACTATGAAAGCTGCTACTGGCCAGGCATATACGTATATTGGCAAAGGTGGAGCTACAAAAAGAGGCTACACAGATAATTCGTACTTCACTTTAGATTTGGGCGCACAATACAAGGTAAATGAGAACGCCAAGATTTTTCTGCAATTTAATAATCTGAATAACGCTGCATATCAGGAAATTAGTGGTTGGAAATCAACTACTGGTTTAGCTACCTATCCTATGGTTTCACGGAATTTTGTTGTTGGTATGGAATATAATTTCTAAACGTATTTTATGATATAATTTATAGACGAAATTTAAAACGAGAGCAATATTTGCTCTCGTTTTAGCTATGAAAGGATTAGTTTATATGTTTGGTAAAAAAATTCACCTCACAATATTTTCTTTAGCTATATTATTTTTTTCAATATTGCTGCTTAGCGGCTGCAAAGATTCGAATCAAACACCAAACAAAAGGGATGAAGTTGCTTACAAGGTAACAGACATAACAGGTACTACCATTACTTTTAAAGAAAGGCCCATGCGAGTTGTATCTTTAAACTGTGGTGTTGACGAGATTTTGCTGGATTTATTGCCGCCTGAGAGGATTGCTGCGCTTTCTGCTCGGGCTGACGATCCAGGGATATGTGCAGCTGTCATCAAGGCAAAAACAGTTAAGAAAAGAGTACAAGGCAGAAACGTTGAGGCAATTTTATCTTTGAATTCGGATTTAGTTGTGATGCCGGATTGGATTGGTATGGATTTAGTTAATGGTCTGCGGGCTGTAGGCGTGCCGGTCTATGTCTTTAAAACTCCGGAATCTTTGGCTGATATTCAGAAAGCTATTGGCAAGATAGCTGCAGCTGTCGATGCTAACAAGGAGGGCGACAAATTAATTTCCGCGATGCAGAAGAAACTTGAAAAGATCCAGCAAACAACCAGACAAGTAACAAGTGAAAAAAGGCAAACCCTTATACCGCTTTCGCTGATGGGATCTTTTGGCGGCAAAGGTACAACATTTGATGATATGTGTAATTATGCTAATGTTATTAATGGCGTATCAGCAGCTGGTGTAATCAAGAAATCAGCTATAACAAAAGAAATGATTGTAAAAATGGACCCGGATCTCTTTATAATTCCAACATGGGATTTCGAAGAAAGCGGCAAGGCTGAAAATTTCATCAAAGAAATAAAAAGTGATCCGGCATTCAGTACGGTCAAAGCTATAAAAAACAATCGATTAGTAAAAGTGCACGATGCCTATCTCTATGCTGCTTCGCAGTATGCTGCTAATGCTGTTGAAGAAATCGCAAAAGCTGCCTATCCTGAATATTTCAAATAAGTTTTTGAAAAAAATTCTGTAAAAAGCTTGTTTGTTGAATTTATTTTTGCTGATTTGACAGTGAATTATGGCCGTGATAAAATAGGTAATGGTATTGAAAACTGAATATCAAGCGCAATAGGTGCTGCTTAGCTTAATAGAAAAATCGGTGAAATTCCGATGCGGTCCCGCCACTGTAATGATGAGCAAGGTCAAACTACGCCACTGAGATAAAACTTGGGAAGGCTTGACTAAGCGATGATTCTAAGTCAGGAGAACTGCCTTATTGTCGATTGCCAAAAACCCTACGAGAGATGGGGAGGTAATGCTGACGTTTCATAATTAGTTTTGCTTGCCTCCTCTGAAAACAGGGGAGGCTTTTATTTTTGTTTCTTAGTAAATATTGGGAATGTTGTTTTAAGGTAAACTTGATTAATGGAGGAACTAGTATGAAAAAATATGTATCAAAAAGAAAAACTATGATATTGACCTTAGCATGTTCAGCTGCCATTGGTACAGGGGTGCTATCCAGCAGCGTAGTTTATGCCGATGAACCACAGCAATTTACTTTAGAAGAAATGGTTGTAACCGCAAGCAGAGTTGGCACAAAAAAAGTCGATACTCCAGCCAATATTACCGTAATTGACAAAGAGAAACTGGAAACAAGTAATTATGCTGATGCTGCGGATGCTTTGCGTGATGTACCTGGTGTCAACATTTTAGGTTCTGGCGCCAAAGGTACTAGCATGGGACAAGATTTGATTTTGCTTAATGGTGATAGCAGGGTTTTGGTGCTTATTGATGGCAGAAGAGTAAATATAGCAAGCAGTGGGAATTATAGTGCTGACTGGTTGCCACCGGTAGATGCCATAGAAAAAATAGAAGTATTAAAAGGCGCAGGCTCTGCACTTTATGGTACTGATGCCGTTGGTGGTGTTATTAATATTATTACCAAAAAAGGCACTGATATAGAAAATAAGGGAACAGTTAAAGTTGTAGCCGGATCATGGAACACAGAGCAATACTCAGTTAACTATGGAGGCAGTGAGAACGGGTTAGGCCTTTTTGTAAGTGCTAATAAAGACCGTCGTGGAAATTATTCCTATAAGGATAATCTAAGTGGTGATGTCAAAGAACTTGCTAATTCTGGATATGATACTACGAGTGCTACGATAAAAATTGATAAAGAGCTTGGTAATAATGACCGTCTAACACTACAAGCAGAGCATATGTTAGCTGAGGGTGGATCACCTTTTGGTTACTATGGATTTGGAACTACTGATACACATCAGCGTTTAAACAATAATATTGCAATTCGTTATGATTGGAATGAAAAAGAGGACAATTCCGGTTTTGCTCAGATTTATAAAAATTACCATCACTCGTATTTCCATAGCCCTGATATTTCAAATGTTTCTGATTTTAATGAGAATAAATATGGCTTAGAGTTACAACAAAATTGGCGGCTTAGTGAAAAACACAATTTAACCGGTGGGTTCGATTATTATAAAACGGACGTTGAAAATGAAATTATGTATGGCGGAACCGAGTCAGTTAATAATAAAGCCGTCTATTTAGAAGAAAGATGGAAAATTGATGATTCCTGGCAATTAAATAGCGGGTTACGATATGATGATCATAGTAATTATGGTTCGGAAATAACACCGCATTTTGCATTGAATAAAAAAATTAATGATGATAGCAATGCTTATATTTCATGGGGAAAGGTATTTAATGCTCCTACCACTGACGATTTGTACTGGAAGCAATTTCAGTATGGGTCCTGGACATTGGGTGATCCTAATCTTAAACCGGAAACCGGACATGTTTTGACGATTGGCGCGAACACTAAAATTTCTGAGAACACAACAATAAATGCAAGTGTTTTCAGCAGTAAAATAAAAGATGCAATTGATTGGTCTTTCAATGACACAACATGGGATACTCAAGCTATTAACGTTGACCGGGAAAAGCGCAAAGGCATGGAAATAAGTACAGACCATAAATTTGATGATAATTGGAGTATGAACGCGTCCTATACTTATTTAAAGGTACAGCAGGATTTTAATAATGGGCAGGGGTATTTGGTTAATGGCAGTGCTGCCCCAAATTTGTACAGAGCAGGCGTCAAATACCAAAAAGATAAACTGATTGTTGATTTAACGATGAGAGCTGCAACAGGTCAAATGCCTTCTTACACAGGTAAATGGGGATCAACAAAGGCATATGCGGATAATGATTACTTTACTTGGGATTTGGGAATGCAGTATAAATTTAATAAATCAGCCAAGGTTTTTGCTCAGCTAAATAATATTAATAATGCTTGCTATCAGGAATACAGCGGTTTGTTCAGCAATGGCGGCATTAAATACCCGGCGGCATCTCGCAACTTTGTTGTCGGAATGGAATACACCTTCTAAAATATATATGTTATAATTTATTGACTAATTTAAAACGAGGGCAAAATTGTCCTCGTTTTAAGCTATGAAAGGACTAATTTGATGAGCGGCAGGCAATATCATTCACTACTGTTTATTGTATTATTATTTATCTCTATCCTTATGTTTGGAGGCTGTACGAACAACAATCAAAACAAGCCTGTAAGCAATGCTGGTAAAGGTTATATGGTTATGGATGCAACCGGAACAAAAGTTAATTTTCTGGAAAAACCAAAACGCATTATATCTTTGAGCAGCAGTGTTGATGAAATTTTATTGGATATGCTGCCGCCGGAAAGAATTGCAGCTTTGACGAATCTTGCGGATGATCCTGGGATTTGTTCAACTACCGAAAAAGCTAAAGCAGTTAAACAAAGAGTTCAAAGCAAAAATGTAGAAGCAATTTTGTCCTTAAATCCTGACTTGGTCTTAATGCCCGATTGGCTAGGTCCTGAAAAGGTTCAGGGCCTGAGAGATGTCGGCATTAAAGTATATGTCTATAAAACACCTGTGACTTTGACTGATATTCAAAAATCCATCATTGAAATAGCAACAGTGGTAGACGCCCGTGAACAGGGTGATAAATTGGTTCTTGCAATGCAGAAAAAATTAGATAATGTTCAACAGAAATTAAAGGATCTACCTTCAGATAAAAAACAGGTCGTGGTTCCACTTTCGTTGATGGGCGCTTTTGGCGGCAAGGGAACAACATTTGACGATATTTGCAATTACGCTAATGTTACCAATGGTATTTCTGCTGCCGGTATCGATAAAAATGCCGTCATCGCAAAGGAAAAAATAGTTGAAATCAACCCTGATGCCTTCATATTACCAACATGGGATTTTGGCAAAAGCGGCGATGCAGAGAATTTTATTAATGAAACTATGAGCGACCCAGCGTTTGAAACAGTCAAAGCAATAAGGAATAAAAGATTAATTCAGATACATGATGCCTATCTTTATAGTATTTCTCATTATGCGGCAAATGCAGTTGATGAAATTGCCCGTGCTGTATATCCGGAGTATTTTTAGTTACTCTTAGTTTTATGAATAATATCAGTAAAATAATTTTAATCCATCTTCAGGTTTTTGGGTGGTAGAAAGAGGCACGGATGGAAACAGTAATTGATGTGAATGATTTGTCTGCTGGTTATCAGAATAAGAGTATTTTGAATAACGTTTCATTTTCCGTAAGGAAAGGGGAAATGATTGGTATTATTGGACCAAATGGAGCTGGCAAAAGCACACTTTTAAAGACCATACGGGGTCTTCTGCCTAAGCAACAAGGAAGCATAATTTTATTTGAAACAGATATTGATGCATTATCCGAAAGAGATTTCGCCCGTAATGTGGCATACCTGCAGCAGCATGTAGATGTTTCTTTTGGTTATACGGGTAGGGAGCTTGTCATGGCAGGTCGTTATCCTTATCTGGAATGGTGGCAGGGTGAAAGTGCTGCTGATGAAACGATAGTAAGACAGTGTATGGAATATACCGGTGTTTGGGATTTGGCTGACTCTTCGGTTGAGCAAGTATCGGGAGGACAGAAACAGCGAATTTTATTAGCAAAGGTATTAGCTCAAAAGACACCAATCTTATTTTTGGATGAGCCGACAACAGGCCTGGATATAGTTTATCAGGAAGAAATTTTTCGGTTTTGTAAAACGTTGTGTGAGGCAGGAAAAACTGTTGTCATGGTTGCTCATGAATTAAATCTGGCCGCGAAGTTTTGCAATCGCTTGCTTTTAGTGGCTAATGGCGGTATTTTGGCCGATGGTTCTCCTGAAGAAGTTCTGGATGCGGGACATCTAAGCATTGCTTATAATGTCCCTGTCAAAGTAATTAAGAATCCTCACAGCGGGGGAATAGAAGTTACTACACTTCCAAGCGTTGAAGAAGAGGAACGCAAGAAATCCTTAATTCAAATAATTTGTGATAACTAGTGCATTCTCAATCAAATAAGAAACGCATTATATATTAAATTCAATAAAGGTATTTGGAGGAAATGACATGGAATCTATAAAAATAGTAGCTGATTATTTTGCTAAAGGCGGTCTTGTAATGTGGCCGTTGCTATTCTGTTCTATCATGGTTATAACCATCGCAATCGAACGCTACCTGTATTACAAAGAAGCGGACTCTGGAAGTGTTTTTGCCGATGAATATTCGAATTTGCTGGTAGGCAACAGAATACAGGAAGCACTGAATCTGGCGGAGAATACAAAAGGCGAATGCGCTCGTATAGTATCTGAAACTATGAAACTAAAAGGTAACAATACGAGAAAATTTAATTACATGGAAGCTCAGGCAGGCCTTGTCATAGCAAAACTGCGTAATAGAGTGAGTTATTTAGGAGTTATTGTAACAATGTCACCATTACTTGGACTCTTGGGAACAATTGTTGGCATGATCAATTCTTTCAGTATTTTTAACTTAAAGGCAGGCCAACCAATGGCTATCACCGGTGGTATTGGTGAGGCACTGATAGCCACAGCTACAGGACTTTGTGTGGCAATTGTCGCACTTTCAGTTCATTCTTACTTTGCTCAAAGACTGGATACTGTAATAACAAATATGGAACAGTGTTTCTCAGCTGTATTGGAAGCTGGCAGCAGAGGTGAAGATCAATGAAGCTGAGGGATAGCAGACAACTAAAGAATCCAGATTTGATGATTATCCCTATGATAGATATCATGTTCTTTTTATTGGTTTTTTTCATGATAAGCACTATGTACATGGTTGATTTAAAAACAATACCGGTGAGATTACCAACGGCAGCGAATTCTTCAGTAGATACCAGAACAACTTTTTCTGTTTCTATAAAAAAAGATGGTACTATTTGGTTAGGAGACAAACAAACTGACGCACGTACTTTGGCAATGCAGTCTCTTATGGAGCAAAAAAATAATCCTAATTTTGCTATTGTTATAAGGGCAGATAAAGATGCTGATTATGGCGAAGTAATTGCAGTGTTAGACTTGCTCAGGGGAGCAGGAATCAATAAATTTGGTTTGGCAACTGATGTAGGAGCTGGTAAGTAATGGATAATTGCTCAAGAAGGTTAAAAATAGGTTTTGCAGGCTCTATCGCTTTTCACCTGTTTTTAATTTTGCTTTTGGCTTTTACCAGCCTTTTTCATTTCAGCAAAAGTGATGATAGAATCATTGAAGTAGCTGTTTTGGGCGGAGGCGGTGGTGGCGGAGGAGGCGGTGGCGGCGGCCAAAAACCGTTGGACCCTACCTCTGAAGATTTCGCAAAAGCCAGGGCAGAAGCATTAAAAAGCAGCTCAAAAAGTGGGCAAACAACTCAGAATAATTCTGACGGCAGCAAACTGCAGAATAGCTCTGCCCAGCCGTCAATTGAGGATATAGTAGAGCAGTTAACAAAAGAATTTGAAAGAAATTCACCGACAAACCCTATTTCTCAGGACTTTGGAGCTGGACAAGCAAGTAATCAAGAACAGAGTAAAAACATTGCTGGCATTAACGTTACTGAGAATACTGGCAGTGGCGGTGGTTATGGTACGGGACAAGGTACTGGCTACGGCAGTGGTCAAGGTCCTGGTTCAGGTAGCGGTAGTGGCGGCGGCCATGGTGCGGGGCAAGGAACAGGCATTGGTGACGGTGTTGGTTCAGGGGTTGGAACAGGCAGCGGCGGAGGCTATGCTGGCGGTACAACTACGGTTTCGCCTGCAATACCACCAAGGCTTATATCGCACCCGGAACCAAATTATCCGAGCAGCGCGCGAAGCGCCGGTATTGAAGGAACTACAACTGTGCGTATGCTTGTCGGTGCTGACGGTGGCGTAGAAGAAGCAACAGTTGACGGCTCATCCGGGTCAGATGCCTTGGATGCTGCAGCAGTTGCCGCATGCTATAAATGGAATTTTACACCTG
>JBFWIF010000098.1:0-8220 GCA_050256135.1 Acidaminococcaceae bacterium
ACAAACATACTTGAAAGGCTGAACAGAGAAATTCGTAGGAGAACAAAAGTAGTAGGCATATTTCCCAGTATGGATTCGTATATCCGGCTGGTAACCAGTTATATGATTGAATATAGCGAAGACTGGTTAAGCAGCCGTTCATATATAAACCCTGAGATAGTTAATGCTATCCAACAGAAACTTTTAGCTGCATAAGCTTTTATCGGAGTATTATGGTTTTTGCGAACTTTATTTGACACTATCGCAGGTCATCATAGTGGTTGGCACAAACAAAATAACGGAAAATGTTGATGAAGCAATCAAGCGGGTTAGACAGATTGCGGCACCGCTTGATGCCAAGCGTCTGGGCAAAGGTATGCCATGTGCTAAACTGGGGCGCTGCATTGATTGCAGTCACAAGGAAAGAATTTGCAATGATTTCGTACTTATCGCTAATCAATTTGTTAAGGATAGAATCAAAATTATTATTGTAGATCAGGAGTTAGGGTATTAAAGTGCTTATAAAGCAGAAAACCCAATTTTTATCA
This sequence comes from Acidaminococcaceae bacterium, assembly GCA_050256135.1. Taxonomy (GTDB): domain Bacteria; phylum Bacillota; class Negativicutes; order Acidaminococcales; family Acidaminococcaceae; genus RZYP01. The sequence goes on from JBFWIF010000098.1 coordinate 528, forward strand.
TTGGAGGAATCAGCATGAAAAATATTGAGATGAAGGTCGAAGGGAACAAGCTGACGATAACGGTTGATTTGTCACAGCGCTATGGCAAGTCGAGCAGTGGTAAGAGCATAATTATCGCAAGCAGCGAGGGCAACCAAGCAATTCCCGACAATGAAGACATCAAAATTGGTCTTAACATATATACTAAGGCGTAATTTTTCTATTTCATTGCTTTTTCAAATCTAAAGAAGTAATCTCCTCCCACCATATCATCAGGTATTGCTAAGTCTTCATGATGTGGATTAAAAAATTCTACAGCAGCAAAGCCACAGCGATTGATATAAAAGTGAATATTTCTCTTTTCAAAATAGGGGGTTACCGTTTCCCACACCTTTGTATCTGGATGCAATTTTTCTATTGCCTTCCAAATCTCTTGCCCGATGCCTTTACTTTGTACACCATTTTTTACATACAAAAAATTAAGATGATTATGTTGTGTGGATTCATCTATTACCACGATTGCGCCCCCAACCATTTCATCATCAACAACGGCCTTATAGGCAATGGCACCTTTTGCAGAAAGGGATTTATTTACATCCTCTTGTGGCAGTATTTCCTCGTTCAAAGCATTAAATTCTTTTTCAGCTCCCATTTGAAATGCTTCTTGCATATCTTTTATATAGGTACTAATATCATCTTCGCATACAGGTACTAATTTAAAATTCATTTTGCATTCTCCCTAGTTACAAATTCAAATTTGTTTATGGCTATATCGTAGAAGTTTCATTGGAAACACAAACAGAAAGAGGCAAGTCAACTGTCGTTTGATAGATGACTCGCCTCTTCTCATATAAGTTTAAATCATCTTAAAGCAGTTTCTTCAGTGCTGCTATATCAGCTTTTCTGATCGCGTTTAAATTTTTGCTGATTTTTGCTGGTTCCCAATCCCACCACTTTAATTGCTGCAGCAGTTCGATTGTTTCGTCGTCGAAGCGGCTGCGTATTTTTTTGGCTGGAATACCGCCGACAATAGCATAAGGCGGCACATCTTTCGTGACTATGGCACGGGTACCGATAATTGCGCCGTCGCCGATATGTACTCCGGCCATGATTACCGCTTCATAACCTATCCAGACGTCGTTGCCAATGACGATATCGCCTTTATTATCCCAGGCATCCGTCACTGTCATGCTTTCATCCCATTCTTCCGGGAAGATAGGGAAAGGAAAGGTGGATAGTGAATTTAAGGTGTGGTTCGCGCTGTTAAAGAGAAATTTCGCACCACAGGCGATTGAGCAGAATTTGCCGATGATCAGGCGGTCGTGATTGACGTAGGGGTAGTGATACAGGACGTTGTTCTTCTCAAAATCCTTGGGGTCATGCACATAATCATTGTAAAAGGTGAAATCTCCTACGATGATATTGGGGTTCGTAATTATATTCTTGAGATAGCAAATAGTGCTATCGTTTGTTCTTGGATAAATTTTGCTAGCATCTGGCTGCATTGCTTTCATCTTCTTTCAGTTGTTTTTTCTATGTCGCGCCATCATAATCTTTTTTCGCGCAAATTATCATAGGCATAAAATCACATCCTCTCAAAATATCAAGTATATTATAGCGCAATAAGAGGGCAAGTGGATAAAAATCAAGTCAGTGGTCGAATATAAGTGATTTTTATGTCCATTTTTTAAGCTTCCGCACGCTTGATACTCTCCTAGTTGACAATAGAAAATATTAAAAATATAATATGAATGACATCAGTCAGTTTAAGAAAGAAGTGATTATATGGCGAGGATTACTAAGGACCCGGTGGTCAGAAGAAATGAGATTATTGATGCGGCGGAACAACTATTTTACTCTGCAGGCTACGATGAAACTTCTGTCAGCGATATTGTCAAAGCAATCGGTGTAGCGCAGGGAACATTCTACAATTATTTTACCTCGAAAGAAGCAGTTCTTGAGGCTCTCGTGCAAAGACATGTTTCCAAGATATATGCCAAGCTGGAAGATATAGAGCAGTCAGAAATGACCGCCACTCAAAAATTTGAAAAAATGGTCTATATTATTTTTGAAAATCTGCGTAATGGTGATGGCTGGGTTTTTGATTTCATATATTACAACAAGCATCTGCAAATTACAGAGAAGCTTATTCGGCAGGGCGGCAATATGTTTTTGCCGTTTAACAGGAAGATAATCGAGCAAGGCAATCATGAAGGTGATTTCAGTGTTGAGTATATTGATGAAGTTCTAGAATATATTTCGGCTGTGCTGCAATGTTTCACACATGCTCTTTACCAAAAGAAAACTGATGAGGAATTGAGGCAGCGGTTAAAAATAGCTGGCAAAATGATTGGCGGCGCTTTGGGTATCAAGGATCACGAATTGCAGTTGGTTATTTAAGTAGTGAATGCCAATAGTTTTTTTACAACTAATAAATGACTGACGTCAGTCGCAATGGGGAGGATAAATCATGCATGATTTATTTAGAAAAAGAACTAACATCTATATTGCGTTAGGTATTGTGTTTATCGGAATACTTACTATATTTATTTGGCATAATTTTTTCACTCACAAGGCAGTATCTGAAGAGACCCCATTAGTGCGCACAATGATCGTGGGAAAAGAGAACGGTAACGCCAAATTCAACTATTCCGGGGAAGTAAGGGGCCGTTATGAATCACAGTTGGCTTTTCAGGTCAGCGGCAAAATCATCAATAGATTCGTTAATGTGGGCAGTGAAGTACAGCCTGGTGATACTTTGATGCAGATTGATGCAAAGGATATCCAGCAGTTGGTTAATGTGAATTCGGCCCAGGTTTATTCTTCGCAGTCACAATTAAATTTTGCAGAAGCTAATCTTGAAAGATACCGCAAACTTTACGAGCAGGGTGCCATCAGCAAGATGCAGTATGACCAATATGTCAATGCTTGCCAAGTGGCCGAGGCTTCAGCAAGGGTGGCGTCGGCACAATATGTACAGGGTATGAACCAATTGGATTACAGCATGCTGAAAGCTGACAAGCCGGGCGTGGTTACTGCTTTGAGTGCTGAAGTCGGACAGGTTGTCAGTGCGGGGCAGGTTGTTGCCGTTCTTGTTCAGGACGGTGACAGAGAAATCGAGATAAGTATTCCGGAAAGCCAGATTGAGAATTTACGGAATGCCAAACAAATTAAGATTTCTTTTTGGGCGCTGCCTTCTTTGAATCTGCCAGGCAAGGTCAGGGAAATTTCGCCTATGGCTGATGCGGTAACGCGTACATATAAGGCCCGCATCAGTATTTTGGATGCATCGCCGGACATCAAGCTTGGCATGACGGCAAATGTCTCTATCAGTGATCCTAATGTGCTTAATGAAATAAAAATTCCTCTGAGTGCTGTTTATCAGACAGATAAAGGATCTTTCGTCTGGGTAATTGCGGACGGCAGAGCAACATTGCGTTCGGTGCAGGTAGAAAACTTTGGCGACGATAATACTGTGGTTATTTCGCAGGGACTGAAAGAGGGGGACACTATTGCAACGGCGGGAGTTCATAAGCTGCATGAAGGTCAGCAGGTTCGAACAGGCGGTGCGATGCAATGAAATCTTTCAATCTGACAGAATGGGCGCTCAAACATAAACAGCTTGTCTATTACTTTATGGTTATAATTTTTGTCATGGGCATATATTCTTACCAGCAATTAGGCAGGATGGAGGATCCGGATTTTGTAATCAGACAAATGGTTGTCTCTGCCTCTTGGCCTGGTGCCAGTGCTCAGCAGATGGAAGAGCAGGTAACAGACAAAATTGAAAAGAAACTCCAAGATACGCCGGGGATTGATTATCTCTCCAGTTATTCCAAACCGGGACAGACTGTCATCTTTGTTAATCTGAAAGAAACCGTACCGGAAAAAGATGTAAGGCCTACTTGGTTAGAAGTTCGTAATTTGGTTAACGATATGAAAACTACGCTGCCGTCAGAAGTGCAGGGAGTATATTTCGATGACCGTTTCGATGACGTGTTCGGCAGTATCTATGCTTTGACCAGTGATGGTTTTTCTTATGAAGAAATGCGCAGTAATGCTGAGAAAATCCGGCGCGAACTGCTGACAGTTAAGAACGTAAAAAAAGTAGAGCTGATAGGTGTCCAGACTGAAAAGGTCTATATTGAAATTGAAAGCAGCAAACTGGCGCAGCTGGGCATTGATCCCAGCCTGATAGCAAGCACTATAGCCAGCCAAAATGCCATGACTCCTTCAGGAATGGTGGAAACCTCGCAGGATAATGTTTATTTGAGATTTTCCGGTATGTTTGACAACCTGGAAGATCTGAAGAAAATACCGATTAGAGCTAATGGCCGCACTTTTGCCTTGGAAGACATAGCAAAGATAAAAAGCGGTTATTCTGACCCTATGGATCCGCAAATGTACTACAATGGTCAGCCGGCGATTGGCATCGCGCTGTCCATGGATAAAGGCGGCAATATTCTCGAACTCGGCAATGATCTGGACAGTAAAATTACTCAGATAAAAGAAAATCTTCCTTATGGGCTGCAAATAGACCAAGTGTCCAATCAGCCAAAGGCGGTAAAAGATTCAATCAATGAATTCGTCAAATCATTATTTGAGGCAGTGGTCATAGTGCTTATCGTCAGCTTCCTGAGTTTGGGCTACAGGACTGGTGTGGTAGTAGCGCTGAGCATTCCTTTGGTCATTGCAGGAGTCTTTGCGGCTATGTACGCATTAGGCATAGGCTTGCACAAGGTCTCTTTGGGAGCACTGATTATTGCATTGGGACTGTTAGTTGATGATGCGATTATTGCCATAGAAATGATGAGTGTGAAGTTGGAGGAAGGGTGGGATCGCTTCAAGGCCGCAACCTTTGCCTACACAGCAACTTCATTTTCCATGCTGACCGGTACTTTGGTTACGTGTGCCGGTTTTATACCGATAGGTTTTGCGAAGGGCAATGCTGCTGAGTTTACCAACAGCATATTTGTAGTAGTTTCTATTTCCCTGCTTATTTCCTGGCTGGTCTCTGTCTTGGTAGTGCCGCTTTTGGGGACTATTCTGATCAAGCCAAAAATAACAGAGCAAAACTATGATCCTTATGATAAAAAATTCTATCAAGTTTTTAAAAAGTTATTATCATGGTGTCTGACTAAGAGAAAATTGGTTTTGATAATAACAGCGTTATCTTTTGCCGGCGCAATCTTCCTGATGAGTTTTGTGAAAAGTGAATTTTTCCCACCTTCTACCAGACCAGAGTTAATTGCCGAAATGACCTTGCCGAGGGGAGCATCCATAGAGGCAACTGCTGAGCAGGCCCAAAAGATGGCGTCTTACCTGAAGGATGATCCGGATATCGTCAATTACAGTTATTATGTAGGACAAGGTTCACCGCGTTTTGTTCTGACCTTTGAGCCTGTTTTGCCTATGGATAATTACTGCCAGTTTGTAATAACTACCAAGAATATTGAGGCGCGGCAAAGGCTGGACAAAAAGATCAATCAACTTTTTGCCGACAAATTTGCTAATGTGCAAGGCTATACAAAAGTTATTCAGCTGGGGCCACCTGTTGCGTACCCTGTCATGATCCGTGTTTCGGGAGAAGATCATAATAAGGTGCGTGCTTTGGCACAAGAAGTTGGTAAAGTTATGTCAGATAATCCGCAGCTGAAAAATATCAATTATGATTGGAATGAAATGAGTAAGGTCATGCATCTGGACATCGACCAAAGCAAGGCCAGAATGCTTGGAATCAACAGCCACAGTTTGGCGCTGGATCTTCAGACGCAATTATCTGGCGCTAGTGTCGCGGAATTAAGACAGGGTGACAGGACTATCGACATCGTGTTCCGCTTAGATGCTCAGAACCGCAAAGACTTGGCGGCTATCAAAGATATGCCGGTGCATATAGGTAATGGCAAATATGTTCCTTTGGCACAAATCGCCAATATCCGCTATGAGGGTGAAGATGGACTGATCTGGCGGCGTAATTTGAAACCTACGATAACGGTGCGTGCTGACGTTAACGGCGCAATAACGGGCAACGATGCAACTGCCAAAATCTATGATGAACTGCAAGGCCTCAAAGCCAGTCTTCCGCAGGGTTATTCTATTGAACCTGGCGGTTATATGGAAAAAAGCTCTCAGTCGACAACTTTGTTAATGCAGCCGGTGCCGGTTATGATTATCGTGATTATCACGCTTCTTATGCTTCAATTGCAAAGAGTACCTTTGGCTGTCTTGGCAGCTTTAACTGCTCCGCTGGGTATGATTGGAGTAAGCATTTCCTTATTGCTGACACAGCGGCCTTTGGGGTTTGTGGCGGAATTGGGAATATTGGCCTTAGCAGGTATGGTCATAAGAAATTCGGTTATCCTTCTTGACCAGATAGAGCAGCACTTGCAAGAAGGACAGTCACCCTGGGATGCCGTTATTAATTCGGCAGTTCTAAGGCTGCGCCCAATTATGCTGACGGCTGCGACCTCTATTTTGGCGATGCTGCCATTGATTGCAAGCCCGTTTTGGGGACCGATGGCGGTGGCAATTGCCGGTGGCCTCTTGGGAGCGACAATTTTAACCTTGTTCGTGCTGCCGGTGATGTATGCGTCTTGGTTTAAGATTAAGAAGGAGAAAGGATAAAATAATGTCTAATGTGGAAGCTAATGGAATTCGAATTGAATATGAAACTTTTGGAGAAGAGTCTGATCCAGCGTTGCTCTTGATTGCCGGTAATGGTGTTCAGCTGTTATTTTGGGAGGCGACCTTCTGCGAATTATTAGCGAAAAAGGGACTTTTTGTTATTCGCTTTGATAATCGCGACGCTGGACTTTCCACTAAATTTGATGAAGCTGGAGTGCCGAATTTTCTGGCAGCAATCAAAGAAGTGAGTGAAGGTAAGTCTATTGCCGCGCCATATTCTTTAGATGATATGGCAGACGACTGCATCGGTTTACTTGATGCCTTGCATATAGAGAAAGCGCATATTTGCGGGGCTTCAATGGGTGGCATGATAGCGCAGGTAGTTGCTTACAGGCATCCAGAACATGTTCTGACTCTGACTTCCATCATGTCCAACACAGGCAGTCCCAATACGCCACAAGGTAAACCGGAAGCACTTGCGGCTGTTATCGCACCGTCGCCGACAGAACGTGAAGGATATATTGCGCACAATATGAATGTTTGGCAAAAAATCTGGAGTCCAGGTTTTCCCTTTGAGGAAAAGAGAGCCAAGACATTTTTAGAAAAAAGCTATGACCGTTCTTTCTACCCAGCTGGCGGTGTGCGCCAAAATATAGCAATTCTTGCCTGTGGCGACAGGACAGCAGCGCTTTCGTCAATTGTCGTGCCCACACTAGTTATACATGGATCTGATGATCCGTTGATTCCGGTTGAAGCGGGAGAAGAAACTGCCCGCGTAATTCCCGGGGCAGATTTGCTGATCATTGAAGGCATGGGGCATGATCTGCCGATAGGAGTTTGGATGAAAATCGCAGATGCTATTTCTCAACATATAAAACAGCCGATTATTGCAAACAAAGATTAATTTGCGTATAACAAAGAGGCAAGTCGTCCATTGTTAATAGATGACTTGCCTCTTTTTGTACTGGCAATTTTTGGTTGTGTGGAGTATTATTTGATTTATATAAACAATTTATTGTTCTGCGCCAAGAACCTGTCATTCCTTGCAGCAGATTTATAATATGAGAAAGGGAGTAAAACAATAAACCAT
>JBFWIF010000099.1:0-8219 GCA_050256135.1 Acidaminococcaceae bacterium
TAATTACAGTAAAATCGCTTTGAATGAGGTAATACAACAATCCATATTTCGACTTTGCGAATCATTACAGACGAATTTTGGTGTAATCGATTTTCTAGTTGACAAAGAAGGAACACTGTGGTTCACAGACTTTAATCCATGTGGACAATATGACGAGATATTTGAGTATTGTTATCCTGATGTTAATGATTATATTGCAAATCTATTATATGAAAAAGGAATTAATAAATGATTCGAATTTATATGTGTTAGCCAAAATCTATGTACACAAAAAGGATGAGAAAGTGAAGAAGAATGCAGCAAAAGAAACATAGATGTAAGGATGGTATTACGCGAATGTTAATAGCAATTATAATCAATATCTAGATGTTTTCGGTAACTAAACAACTCGATGCCCGCGACTGCGGCCCGGCCTGCCTGCACATGATTAGCAAGCACCATGGCAGGCAGCACAACCTGGCTTTGTTGCGTGAGTATTGCCACATCACCCGCGAGGGTGTTTCGATGCTGGGTATCAGCGATGCTGCCGAGAAAATCGGCTTCCGCACCATGGGTGTAAAGATCAGCTACGACAAGCTGGTCAACGAAATGCCGTTGCCCTGCATCGCTGAAAAACACCATCTCCTAATTTATATCCATTTTAAATAGCATTGCAATGCCCTATAAACAGACGGCTTAAGAAATTTACGCCATAAAAATAATGGAACTTCATGCAAATAAATATTTGCTTTTTCAAAAAGATACTTTTATTTTTAGAGCCGAAAACAAAAAAATGAAAACAGCCAGCACTTACCTACTAAGCATATCTGCCCCAAACAAATTGTTTGCCAGGCTGGTAAGTTGTTTTATTAAACTTTTATATAATACTGATATACACGTAATTACCCCCCCCCCTGATAAATTACAGGCAGAAGTGGCTTACGAGCCTAACCCGGCTGTTTGTTGGCTGTACACACGATCATACTCACACACTCTTATTTCGCAAACAGTTTGTGCGGTGTTGCACAACAAAATATATCTTTTGGCTGGGGAAGAATAAGTTCGATCGAGGTGGGCAATCTGCCAATGATTTTGCAGATTGCTAGGAATAATTAAACAATGCATTCAATTAATCTTATAAAAAACTCGATATGGATAAATTATTTGAAGAATTTAAGAAGTATGAGTTGAATAATCAACTTCTTACCACAATATCTGGAGGTGATACACCTCCGGAAAATGGAACAAACTGTGATTCTGATCCGACAACACCCACAACGACGACAGGAGGTCAAACAACAACAGACTATGATTGGGTCTGTGAAGATGAGAAGACTGATCCACCTGCAATTACTTAATTGGTATTGTCCTTATTTTACCTGAGGAGAATTAGAAATTAAATCCTCCTCAGGTATTATTCATTAATAAATATGAAATTGTCTGCATAGTTATCTATACATTTCAAACAAATTATTTTAAAATGATTTTGATTTATAGCAATGACATAGAGTTTGCAACAACAAAGACTGTTGAATGGATTAATTATTACGGCAGCAAATACACTCGAATAAATAATGGAGACATTGTCAATAATAATCATTTTTCATTTCTAATTGGTAAAAATAAGAGAAAATTGACAGTTAATAATATAGAAGTCAATTCGTATTGGTATAGAAGGTCAAAGGTCCCTGATGTGGTTATAAACGATGCTAATTGGAATACAAGTTTGACTTTTTCTGTAAAAAGTCACCTTCGATCAGAACTTAGTGCTTTAAACAATGGCTTATCTGCTTGCTCCAAAGGTAAAATATCTTTAAGCAATCCTTTAACTGCGAAATCTGATAAAGTTAGTGACTTAGTCGAAGCTTCAATCGTAGGATTAACAATACCGCCAACAATAATTACTAACGATAAATTTGAATTGCTGAAGTTTGTTAAAAGACATAAAGATATTATTGTAAAAAATATTGCAAATGCTTACCCACATTACATAGATAATGGTATTTATTCAACCTATACATCAAAAGTTGATATTGATGATATAGAAAAATACCCTGACAAATTATTTCCCGCATTATTTCAAAAAAGAATTGAAAAGAAATTTGAGATTAGATCCTTTATAATTAAAGACAAAATATATAGTGCTGCAATATTTTCTCAACAAAATGAAGAAACTTCTATTGATTTCAGAAAGTATTCGAACTCAAAGCCTAATAGGATTGTACCTTTCAAATTGCCTCCTAAAGTTGAAAAAAGTTTGCTTAGGTTGATGGAAAAACTTAGGCTTGATACTGGTTCAATTGATTTAATACGAACAGAGAATGATTTTGTTTTTTTAGAAGTCAATCCTGTTGGACAGTTTGGTTGGATATCCACTCCTTGCAATTTTCATATTGAAAAAAGAATCGCTGAATACCTGATTGATTATGAAGAAAAAAGCTAGCATTGATTTAGAGACATTAATTGGAGCTCAAACATTATTGGACTTGCCAATCTCCTATAGGTATATGGATCAATCTAATTACACTGTTAATAATGCAAAACTGGTAAGCTGCTCTTTATATAAGGATAAGGGGTTTTATTCAACCCTATTTTACAAACCAGTTTCGAAATTTAAACTAAGATGAAGCATCAATTCTTTTCTCTTTATAGTAATTGTATTCCCGTCTCAGGCTTGAGTCAAGCAATAATCTATGACTTGCAATTTCATCGTTATAAAATCATTCCAAAATTATTGCATACCGTGTTGAATATTAAAGGAAAAACAGTTTATGAAACGAAAAAGGAATTTCATAATAAATATGATCTTGGGATTGATCAATATTATACTAAATTAGCAGATGAAGGATTTGGATTTTTTACTAATGAACCTGAATATTTTCCTGAGATTGAACTCAGTTTTGCTTTTCCTGGTATTATAAGTAATGCTATAATTGATATTGATATAGAAAGTAATTTTGATTTTTCAAGGATCTTTAATGAGTTGCAGATATGTGGCTGTGATACGGTTCAATTGCGGTTCTATTTTTCTGTAAAATTGATGGATTTAAATTTAATTCTGACCCATTTGGTTGATAGTAGTATAAAGAGTGTTGAGATTCTAGTTCCGTTTTCAAGCGAATTTACGAAAAACAATATTAATGAATTTGTTAATTTGAATAAACGAATTAGGAAAATTATATTCCACAAGTGGGATGTAAATCAGAACCAATATCATATTGACGATGTTATACTATTTTTTTTACCAAATGAAATAGACTATATCAACGATTGTGGATATATTGAAAAATCAGAATTTGTTACAAATTTTAGGTTTTTTACAGAAGCATTGCACTTTAATACATGCCTGCACAAGAAAGTCTCGATCAATACCAAAGGAGAAATCATGAATTGTCCAAGTTTGAACATCAAATTTGGTAATATAGATTCAGCGTCAATCTTGAATGTTGTTAAATCCAAGAAGTTCCAGCAATTATGGCACATTAATAAAGATAAAGTTCATATCTGTAAGCATTGTGAGTATAGGTATATGTGTAGCGATTGTCGAGCATTCCGTTCTAGTGAATCTATCTACAGTAAACCTTCCAAATGTACTTATAATCCGCATAAAAGAAAGAATTCAATTAATTTTCAGTAAGATGAAAAAGATCACATTAGTTATTATAGCTGTATTTATTTATAATATATATATATTTGCGCAAATTGATAGTAATAAACCATATTTTGATTTGATGAGAATTGCTGACTCATCTTACAAAACAGGAAATTTTGAATTGGCTATTCGTTATGCAAATCAAGCCCTTGAATATGGAAATTTGGAAAGTCATTTGTATAATTTAGGCTGTTACTATTCCTTAAATGGTGATCCTGACAGTGCAATATATTTCATTAATTTGGCAATAGATAACGGATACAGAAATTGTAGCTGGCTCACTAAAGATGCTGATCTGGTGTCCTTAAGATATGGAACTGATTGGGAAAATTTAATGAGAAATTGCGTTGAAAAATCGAGACAAAGTACGGATACAATACTTGCTGATTATATCATGACCTTCCGTGGAAACGAAAAAAAATATAGGTTAAAAATTGATTCTTTATTGAAAGATACTGGTATCCATAGTAGAGCTTATGATAGCTTATGGAAACTTATTGATTCAATCGACAAAAGAAATATTCAAGTGATAGATAGTATTGTTGAACTTCGTGGCTTTCCAGATATTTGTATGGTGGGTGAAAAAGCTGCCTATACAGTTTTTTTAATTGTTCAGCATGCTGACTCATCTTTCCATCAACGATATTTTTCCTTGATTCATGAATCTGTGCAAATGGGTTGCTTTAAAAAATCACATTTAGCATATTTAACAGATAGAATCCTAATGAATAGTGAATTTAAGCAGCTTTTTGGTACTCAACTCAGTTGGGATGAATCGTTTAATAAATATACGCTTATTCCTATTATGGATTCAGTTAATATCGACATTCGAAGAAAACTATTTGGTCTAATTCCACTAAATGATTATTTGCAAAGAATTAATCATTAAAGTATGGGCTATTGGTTCTCCCACACCCCCCAACTCGATGCCCGCGACTGCGGCCCGGCCTGCCTTCACATGATTAGCAAGCACCATGGCAGGCAGCACAACCTGGCTTTGTTGCGCGAGTACTGCCACATCACCCGCGAGGGTGTTTCGATGCTGGGTATCAGCGATGCTGCCGAGAAAATCGGCTTCCGCACCATGGGCGTGAAGATCAGCTACGACAAACTGGCCAACGAAGTGCCGCTGCCTTGCATCGCCCATTGGAAACAACGCCACTTTGTGGTGGTGTATGGGATAAGCGGTAAGAAAAAGGATAAAGTAAAGGTGGCCGACCCCGCCCACGGCCTGCTTACCTACAGCCGTGCTGAGTTTGAAAAAGCCTGGGCAAGCACCAGCGAACAAGGCGAACCCATGGGCGTGTGCCTCTTGCTTGAGCCTACACCCGACTTTTATGCTGCTCCGGAAGAGCTTGCCCCAAAAAACAGCTTCCGGTACTTGTTTGCCTACCTCAGGCCACATCGCAAACTGCTGGTACAACTGATACTGGGCATGTTGCTGGGCAGCTTATTGCAGCTCATATTTCCTTTCCTTACCCAATCGGTGGTGGATGTGGGCATCAACACCCGCGACCTCAATTTCATTACCCTGGTGCTTATCGCGCAACTGGTATTGTTTTTCAGCCAAACAGCCATTGAGTTTATCCGCAGTTGGATATTGCTGCACATCAGCACACGAATCAATATTTCGCTCATCAGCGATTTCCTGATCAAGCTGATGAAGTTGCCACTGGGTTTTTTCGACAGCAAAATGATTGGCGACCTGATGCAGCGCATTGGCGACCACAGCCGCATCGAGAGTTTTTTAACCACTTCGTCGCTACAGATTGTGTTTGCTGCCGTTAACCTGCTGGTTTTTGCTGTGGTGCTGGGCATTTACAGCATTGGTATTTTATTGGTGTTTTTAGCAGGCAGCTTACTCTATACCTTGTGGGTAATTCTGTTTATGAAAAAACGCCGCGAGCTCGATTTCAAACGCTTTGCGCAGATGGCCGGCAACCAGAGCAACCTTATACAGATGATCACCGGTATGCAGGAAATCAAGCTCAACAACAGCGAAAAGCAAAAACGCTGGGAATGGGAAAAGATACAGGCGAGGTTGTTTCGTGTTAACCTGAAAAGCCTTGCCCTCAACCAGTATCAGCAGGCGGGAGCCACATTTTTTAACCAAACCAAAAACATCCTCATCAGCTTTATGGCGGCTTATGCCGTGGTGCAGGGCGAGATGACGCTGGGTATGATGATGGCTGTACAATACATCATCGGCATGATGAATGCCCCTGTGGATCAAATGATTGGATTTATCCGCTCGGCTCAGGATGCCAAAATAAGCCTGGAACGTCTGGGCGAAGTACACTTACGTGAGGATGAAGAGCCGCTTAGTGAGCAAGCCTTAAAAATACATGAATTGGATACAGAGCAATCTATCGAATTATCAGAACTATCCTATCAATACGATGGCCCGCGCTCTCCGCTGGTGCTTGATAAGGTAAATTTGGTTATCCCACAAAATAAGGTTACCGCCATTGTTGGCACTTCGGGCAGCGGAAAAACCACTTTGCTCAAGTTGTTGCTTGGCTTTTACAAGCCTGTAGAAGGTGAGATCAGGGTGGGGCCTTTCAGGCTCGAGAACCTTTCGTCGTCCATGTGGCGTTCCAAAGTAGGTGCTGTGATGCAGGACGGCTATATATTTTCGGATACCATCGCCGGAAACATCAGCATCAGCGAGGAACAACTCAATATGTCAAAACTGCTGCACGCTTCGCGCGTGGCCAATATTCTGGAGCATATCGAAACACTGCCATTGGGCTTCAACACCATGATAGGGCAGGAAGGCGTTGGCATGAGCCAGGGACAGAAACAAAGGATACTGATTGCCAGGGCTGTGTATAAAGACCCACAGTTTATCTTTTTCGATGAAGCCACCAATGCACTGGATGCCAACAACGAAAAGATGATCATGGAGCAGCTGAATGAATTTTTCAAAGGGCGCACTGTTGTTGTGGTTGCCCACAGGCTTAGCACAGTTAAAAATGCCGATCAAATTGTCGTGTTGGAAAAAGGGCGCATCATCGAGCAGGGCACACACCATGAATTGACGACGCTAAAAGGCAGCTATTACCAATTGGTGAAAAATCAACTGGAATTGGGGACGTAATTTCAGTGAATCAATTGTAAAACTATAAATTGAAAATTAACTAAGCGCGATAAAATGCCACAAAACCCCGAAATAAGATCAGGAGAAATAGATGAGATTTTAGGCAAAACCCCCGGAAGAATAATCAGGTCGGGTATTGCGGTGTTTTTTGTCGTGATCATTGTGTTTTTGGCAGGTTCGTGGGTTTTTAAATACCCCGATACCATTGCAGGCCCTGTTGAAATAACCAGCGACAGGCCTCCGGCAGAAGTAAAAGCGAGAACCAGCGGTAAGATAGATACTATTTTCGTTGTGAACAATCAAAAGGTTTCCAAAGGAGAATTGTTGGGCATCATCGAAAATCCGGCCAGTTTTGATGAAGTGAACAGGTTAAAGCACCTATTGCAAGAGCATGTTCATGCTGCAAGCGATTCTATTCCACCTGATATCTTCATTGACAATGCCGGCAATAAGTTGGGAGAACTGCAGCAGTTTTATACGGCTTTGCGGACATCACAACATGCTTTGTCAACTTTTACAAGAATTGGATACCATGCCGAACAAATTGCTATTCTGGAAAAACAGCTTAGCGATCATCAGCTGCTTTACAATTATTCCTATGATCAGCGCAACACACTCGAAAAAGATTACGAGCTGGCGCAGAAAGACTTTTTACGATACAAAAAACTCTTTGACGAACAGGTCATACCTGAGCAGGAGCTGGAAAAGATTCAGAGCTTTTACCTGACTAAAAAGCTGGCCTTTGAAAATAGCAGATCAACATTGGCCAGTTTGAATATACAGATCAATCAGTTGAAAGCTAACATCCGTGATCTTGAACTTCAATACCAACAGCAGCTTGAGAACCATATAAATGCCACTGAAGAAGCACAACAAAATCTACTGGCACAAATCGAAATCTGGGAGCAGCGCTATGTGTTATGGTCGCCCCAAAACGGAAGCTGTATTTTTACACGTTTTTGGTCAAGCAATCAAAACATAAACACTGGCGAAACCGTATTCACTATTTTGCCACAGGATTCGGGAGCGATCAGAGGTCTGATGCAGATTCCGGCAGCAGGTGCAGGCAAAATTGCTGTGGGTCAGCGCATCAATATCAGACTCGACAACTACCCTTATATGGAGTACGGACTGCTCGAAGGTGTAGTTTCAGGTATCTCAGATGTGCCCGAGCAAGGTTCTTATTTTGTAACTATTGCTTTTCCGAAAGGTTTAGTTACAAGCTATGGACAAGCCCTTGCATTTAACCGTCAAATGACAGGCACAGCCGAAATAATAACACACGACATCCGTCTGTTTCATCGGATCATGCAGCCCTTAAGGCATATTCTGACAAGCAAAACCTAACTGCTTTAAAGAAAAACATTACTGGCAAGGCATTCATCAACATTTACAGTTTTATTCATACAATTCTTCCCGACTGATCCAAAGGGTTCTTTACATATTTCAAGTTCTTCATGCTTACATGGGTGGAAATTTCCGTTATTT
>JBFWIF010000100.1:0-8073 GCA_050256135.1 Acidaminococcaceae bacterium
AAGAATCAAAGAGAAACTAGGATGGCTGAGTCCAGTAGAATATAGGCTCAACCTCTTGGCTGCATAAAAATTGCGTAGCAGTTAAAAACTACTACGCAATAAAGTCTAACTTATTGGGGTCACATCAATTTACTGAACCTATTATTCTAATTCTGCAATAATTATAAACAAAAAGACCGCCCGTAGCAGCACAAAAGCTACTGTGAGCAGTCAAAGATTTATTTTTCTGTCGGGCCGCAGCTGCAGGCACCCCTGCGGCACACAAGAGTTACCGCTTATCGCTGCTTCCTTCCGGACCTGACGAGGTTCACGGACTCCCATTGCGCAGGACCCGCCAGCCACGGTCCGACAGAAAAATAAAAACCGCAACACGGGCGGTTAATTTTAAATGGCGGAGAGAGAGGGATTCGAACCCTCGGTACCCTTTCAAGTACACACGCTTTCCAGGCGTGCTCCTTCAACCGCTCGGACATCTCTCCGGTTGAAAAACTTTGCTTAAACATTTGAAATTAGACCAACAAAAAATATTTCGCAGCCGTAAACCGACTGCGAATATTAGTATACTGATTAATTATAAGATTGTCAAGAATATATTGTAATATTTAAATCAATATCATCAGTTTCAGGCAGCATCAAAAGCGGCCTGTTTGTATTAAGCGCAAGATTCTGCGCAGTACTGCCAAGAGGAAGGCCCTTAACCAGTCCAGCTCCTGTTTTAGCAATAACAATCATCGATGCATCTATTTCTACGGCAATACGCTGCAATTGTTTGGAGGGAGTCCCTTTAGCAATCCTGGTTGTACCACGCACGCCAAAAATTTTCACTTCATCAGCAAGCTCATTGAGTTTCATTTCCGCCTTTTGCATCTGTTCGTGTAAATCATCAGCATTACGGCTTTTCTCTATCACATGTACAAAAACAACTTCTTCAATATGCTCTCGCAAATTGCGTATCACATTTAAGGCCGTTAGCGATTCTTTAGAGAAATCCGTAGGCACCATAATGTTCTTTAACAAAGGTCTGTGCTCATTCTTATCTGCATATATCTTATCAATAAAAAGGGGATATTTGGCCATTCTTGCCAAATCAAAGGTTGTACTTCCAAGCAATGTGCTGCGAATAAAACCCTTGCCATGCGATGCTAAAAGTGCCAAATCAACATTCAGTTCTTCCGCAATATTATTAATCTGTTCAATCGGCTCACCTGCAGGCATCATGGTACTTACCTGTTCATAGCCTGCTCTGTGCAAATCCTCTTCATAGCGCTTAAGCTTTGCTTGACTCTGTTTGTAGCTACTACTGTGAGGATCAGCGTCTTCGTCATCGTCGAGGACATGTACCAGCACGATCTCGGTTCCGGTGTTAGGGCAAAGTTCGAACAAACAGTCCGGCAGTTTGCCCGAGGCCGTTGAAAGGTCCGTGGCCAGTAAAACTTTGTTAAAATTATTCATATATTTCCCACTCCCAAAAATATTTTCACGATTTCCTAAGGAATAGTACTCCTAACTAATTTATCTTAAGTTCGGCAAGAAATCAAAAACTCCTGCTTTATCAGGTTGACTTTGCTACTTAATTGGCTTACAGTTTAATTAAAATTAGTTTATGCCAAAGGAGAACATTATGATTAGGCTGCGAAATATTATCATACTACCGATTGCTTTATTGTCAGCCTGGTTGCTTGTTACGAAATATGAGCTTTTCAGCCCTTATCTTCTGCCTTCTCCTCAAAGAACGTTTACTGTTTTTTTGCAGCTTCTTCTTGACGGAACACTCACACGTCATTTATCAATAAGTCTGCTGAGAGTCCTTGGCGGCTTTTTTTGTTCCAGCCTGTTTGCTTTGCCCCTTGGTATTCTTTGCGGACGCAGTAAGCGTTTCCATGATTTTTTCTGGCCGGTTCTGGAATTTTTGCGTCATGTACCACCGCTTGCTGCTGTACCTCTCATCATTCTGTGGTTCGGCATCGATGAAGCTTCTAAACTAGTAATAATTTTTCTCGCATCTTTTTTCCCGCTTTTTCTTAACACTTACGGCGGCATCAGAAATTGCGACCCCAAACTGCTTGAAGTTGGCTCCTCTTTACATTTTACAGCTTGGCAAAAGGCGCGTTATATCCAATTGCCGGCTGCAGTTCCTTCTATAATTGTCGGTTTGCAACTGGCACTAGGATACAGTTGGCGAGCTCTAATTGGTGCTGAGCTGATTGCCGCCTCATCAGGAATAGGTTACATGATATTGGATGCCGAGCAAATGTCGCGTCCCGACATCGTTCTAGTTGGCATTTTCTGCATTGGTATACTGGGAACCATGATAAATCGTCTCTTCCTCAAACTAACTTGCAGGCTCTTACCTTGGCAAACAAAGGCAGGTAATGATTAATGCTGATTAGAATTAAATCTTTGAACAAAATATACTATACTGACGAAAAACAAGTTGCCGCACTAGTCCCTGCTACACTGTCGTTTGCAGACTGCAGCTTTACCACTATCGTCGGTAAAAGCGGCTGTGGCAAAACAACCCTGTTGCGTCTTTTGGCAGGCTTAGAAAAACCTACGGGTGGTATGGTAGATTTTGGCACAGAAAAACCAGAAATTGGCTTTGTCTTTCAGGAACCACGCCTGATGCCTTGGCTGAATGTCGCCGAAAACATCGCTTTTGCAGCTTGCAGAGGCAGTATGTCTAAAGAAAAACTACCCCAGCTTCTTGATACACTTGGTTTATCTGCTTTTGCAGGAGCTTATCCTTCTGAGCTTTCAGGAGGGATGGCACAAAGAACTGCCCTGGGCAGAACATTATTCCAAAATCCAGATATTATCCTGATGGATGAACCTTTCGGTGCGCTTGACTATTTCACCAGAAAAGGTTTGCAGGAAACTCTGCTGACTTTGTTCCGTCAGGAAAGAAAAACCATAATTTTTGTCACCCATGATGTGGAAGAAGCCATTTTGCTTGGCGAGCGAGTCCTTATTATGCAAAAAGGCAGCATAACTGACGACATACCCATAAAATTTATTTATCCACGTGACCCCGCTTCCAGCGAAGTACTATCCTTAAGACGGCAGATTCTGGCTGGTCTTGAGTAAAAAATTGTAAAGGTGGTAAATCAATCATGAAAAAATTCTTATTGCTGCTAATAATTACTTTAACCGCTTGTGCAGCCTTTGCTTTGTCCGGCTGCAGCAACAAAACTGCGCCAGAGATGAAAAAAAACACAGCCCCGAGTTCACTAAAAATAACTTATGTAAAATCTCCGCTTAATATTCCTTCGATTATCGATAAAAATAATCAAACCATTGCTAAATCTTTCGCCAAAACCAATACAGCAGTTTCTTTTCCTGACATCAATTCAGGTGCTAAGCAAACAGAGGCTTTAGCTGCCGGAAGCCTTGACATCTGCAGCGCTTTGGGCGGCACTTCCGCAATTCTTGCCGCTTCTAACGGTGTTGACGTCAAAATCATAGGTATCTACAGCCGTGCACCGAAAGCTTTCAATATCATGGCAAAAGACCCTTCTATTAAGACCGCCGCTGATTTAAAAGGCAAAAAGGTTGCAGGGCCAAAAGGCACTATTCTTCATCAAATCTTGATTGCCGCTTTGAATAAAGAAGGCTATAAATCCAGCGACGTCAACTTTGTTTCCATGGGTATTCCCGAATCAGTCAATGCTATGATGACAGGCAGCGTCGATGTTGCCCTTGTTGCCGGAGCCGATGTTCTGCGTGCCGAAAAAGCTGGAGCACACGTAGTGGCTAACGGTGAAAATCTTGTTGATGCGACAATCGTTATAGCCGTCAGCGGCAAATTACTCGATCAATATCCAGAAACAGTTAAGCAATACTTGGCCGCGCACAAAGAAAACATAGCCTTTATGAACGCAAATAAAGAAAAGGCTTATGAATTTACAGCCAAAGAAACAGGTCTCGGAATAGATGATGTCGGAGTCATGGCCCCTTGGTATAATTTTGATCCGACAATCACTGCAAAAGATATCAGGGAACTGGAAAAAACTCAGGAATTCCTCTTAAAAACTGGTATGCAAAGCAATAAAATTGATATCAATAAAATGATCGTCCGTTTATAATTTTTTTAGTAAAAATATTTACAAAAAGTACGTACGGAAAAAATTTGCGTACTTTTTCTATTATTTTTCTTGACAGCCAAGCTTACTTTACGATATCATACTTTTCAACAACTTAATAATTAACTTCTTATCCAGAGAGGCGGAGGGACTGGCCCAATGATGCCCGGCAACCACGGTTAAACCGTATGGTGCTAATTCCAGCAGACCAAAGTGTCTGAGAGATGAGAATGTGGTGCTTTTATAATTCAGCAGCCATTCATCTCGAATGGCTGTTTTCTTTTTCAGCAGCCGATTTTATACAGAAAAGGAGACGCTGCTTTCGCAGCATACTAACTATGAAAATCAATGAATTGTTCTCTCAAAAAAAGCCCGTGATATCCTTCGAAGTCTTCCCACCAAAACCAGATTCACCTTTTGAAACAGTCTTAGAAGCAGTCGAAGCACTGCATGTTTTAAAACCAGATTTTATCAGCGTAACTTATGGTGCAGGTGGCTCTACTCATAGCAAAACACTCGAGCTTGCCAAACATATTAAAGATGAATTAGACATTGAAGCATTGGCACACTTAACCTGTATCAGCAGCAATGATGAAGAAATCGAAAAAATATTGGATGAAATTGAAAATAAAAATTTGGAAAATATTCTCGCTTTGCGAGGAGATCCTCCTAAAGACAGCAACATAAAAACCAACAATATACATGCCTCCGCTCTTATTGAACGTATCGCTGCCCGCAAAAAATTTTTTATTGCCGCTGCAGCTTATCCAGAGGGACATCCCGAATCCGCCAGCCAAGAGGAAGATTTACTCCACCTCAAAGAAAAAGTTGAGGCTGGTGCTGACCTTTTGATTACGCAAATCGCTTTTGATAATGACTTTTTGAAACGATTCCATGAAAAAACTGCACAAATTGGGATCAACGTTCCTATAACGGCCGGCATTATGCCAGTCTTCAGCGCCAGCCAAATCAAACACATCAGCGGGCTTTGCGGCGCAACTTTGCCTCCTGCTTTGCAAAACATGTTGGATAAGTATTCACATAATCAGGATGCCTTGCAGTCAGCAGGCATTGAATACGCCTGTCGCCAGATAGACGATCTCGTTTCTTATGGTTTCGCCGGCATCCATATCTACACAATGAATCGCCCTCTGCTCGCCCGAGCCATACTCACCGGCACGAATTTACGTTAAAAACAAGGAGGAGCTTAAAATGAAATTTGAAACACTAGCAGTCCATGCCGGACAACAGCCAGATCCTGCAACAGGCGCCCGCGCTCTGCCTATTTATCAGACCACAGCCTATAGCTTCAAAGATTCTGACCATGCTGCCAGATTATTTGCTTTAGAAGAAAGCGGCAACATCTATACACGCCTTACCAACCCCACTACTGAAGCCTTCGAAAATCGCATGGCAGCCCTCGAAGGCGGCAGCGGTGCCGTAGCCTTTGCTTCTGGTCATGCTGCTATCGTCGGCACCTTTCTCAACTTCCTGCAAACCGGTGATGAAATAGTCAGCTCTTCCACCCTCTACGGCGGCACCTTCAATATGCTGCAATATACCCTGCCTCACCTTGGGATTACTACTCATTTCGTAGATGCCCAGGATCCGGAAAATTTCCGCAAAGCGCTAACGCCAAAGACAAAGGCTATTTATGCCGAAACCATCGGCAATCCTAAAATAGATGTGCTTGATATTGAAGCTGTAGCGAAGATTGCACACGAAAATGGCCTGCCACTGATCATCGACAACACTTTCCTTTCACCATATCTTTGCCGCCCCATTGAGTTTGGTGCAGATGTTGTTGTCCACTCAGCCACCAAATTCATCGGCGGTCACGGTACCTCTATGGGCGGCATCGTAGTCGACAGCGGTAAATTTGACTGGAACAGTGAAAAGTTCCCTCTACTCAGCCGGCCTGACCCTTCTTACCATGGTCTTAATTATGCCGAAGCACTTGGTTCAACTGCTTTTTGTACACGCCTTAGAACACAGATATTACGCGATTACGGTGCCTGCATCAGCCCTTTCAACAGTTTTCTCTTAATGCAGGGGTTGGAGACTTTGCCTCTGCGTCTTGCTAAGCATGTTGAGAACGCACTCGCTGTAGCCACATTTCTAGAAGCACACCCACAGGTTTCCTGGGTCAGCTATCCTAGCCTTGCCAGCCATCCTGACTACGAAAAAACACTAAAGTATCTGCCAAAAGGTGCCGGTTCCATTTTTACCTTTGGTATTAAAGGCGGTTTAGAAGCAGGCAAAAAGTTTATTGATTCGCTGAAGCTCTTCTCCTTGCTCGCCAATGTCGGCGATGCGAAATCACTGGTTATTCACCCGGCCAGCACTACCCATTCTCAGCTTACGACAGAGCAGCGCCAGCAAGCTGGTGTACCTGATGATTTAATCCGTCTTTCAATTGGCATTGAAAATGCCGATGATTTGATTGAAGACCTATCGCAGGCACTCGCAGCATCAAAATAATACGATATTAATGCTCGGAGGATAGAACAATGCCAATTAAAATCAACAATGATTTACCTGCCAAAAGTATTTTGGAACAAGAAAATATCTTTATCATGCCGGAAGATCGTGCAGAAACCCAAGATATCAGACCGCTGAAAATTCTGCTGCTCAACCTCATGCCTACCAAAATAATCACGGAAACGCAGTTCTTGCGCCTGCTCAGCAACACCCCGATACAAGTCGAAATAGATTTTCTCTGTACAACTTCCTACACGCCAACCAACACTTCCCACGAACATTTGATAAAATTTTATGAATCTTTTGCCGACATCCGCGACCGCCGTTACGACGGTATGATTATTACCGGCGCACCGGTAGAACAGATGGCCTTCGAAGAAGTTGATTACTGGCAGGAATTTGCAGAAATCCTGGAATGGAGCAAAACCCATGTCTATTCGACCCTTTACATCTGTTGGGCTGCACAAGCCGGTCTTTACTACCACTATGGCATCCCTAAATATGATCTGCCCCGTAAAACATTTGGAGTTTTCCCACATACACTGAACCAGGCTCACCTTGATAAGCTTTTCCGCGGTTTCGATGATATCTTTTTCGTACCGCATTCCCGCCATACAGAAGTTCGTCGCGAAGATATTCTGCAGCATAAAGAGCTTCACATCCTTTCCGAATCACCCGAAGCCGGTGTTCTTGCTGT
Source organism: Acidaminococcaceae bacterium (assembly GCA_050256135.1). Taxonomy (GTDB): domain Bacteria; phylum Bacillota; class Negativicutes; order Acidaminococcales; family Acidaminococcaceae; genus RZYP01. The sequence continues at coordinate 7,258 of JBFWIF010000100.1, forward strand.
AGCCGACCAACTCGGCCGCAAAATTTTTATCTGTGGCCACCCGGAATATGATCCACTCACTCTCAAGGCAGAATATGACCGTGATTATGACAAAGGCTTAAATCCCGATATACCTGTTAATTACTATCCTGATGACGACCCAACGCAGACACCCGTAGTAAGATGGCGCAGTACTGCTAATCTCTTGTTTTACAACTGGCTCAATTACTATGTTTACCAAGATACGCCTTATGATCTTAGTACACTTTGATTGGGCTTGAACCTGACTTCCTAACAGGGTACAATAGATATGAATTGGTTTTGAGGAGGTTAAGGTATGCAGCGTGCGGTTGAAAATATTTCAGAAAAAACAGGTATGCCCCCAGGCTCTTTTATATCTGTGGGTGTGAAAGAAGCTATCCCTTCCAAATTCTTTGTTTATAACATTGACGAAGCTAATACAAGAATGCAGGAAGTTGATTCTTTGACACCAAACCTGTTGAAGCATAACGACAAAACCTTGCTTTGGGTTGATACACAAGGTTTTTCTGATAAAGATTCCATCCATACTTTGTTTGAAACCCTGAACATTCCTTCTCTGCTGCAGGAAGACATTATCAATACCAGGCATAGGCCGAAAATTGAAGCTTTCGACGACAGCCTGCTAATAGTTACCAAAAGAATTATTGCCGGGCATGGTAAACGCTTACACACAGAACACATCGTACTTCTGTTAGGGCCTGACTATATTCTTTCCTTCCAACCTCCAGTCAATGACAGTTTTCACGGAGTCCGCGACCGCATCCCTAAACTTAAATACCCATATACTCATAAGGG
>JBFWIF010000101.1:0-7965 GCA_050256135.1 Acidaminococcaceae bacterium
TTTCGTTGTTTGTTATAATGGAAATTTCTGTGGTAATAGTAGGGAATTATTGCTAAAATTGAATTAAAAATTGCAAAGTGGTGGACAAAATGGAAAAGCAAAAGATTGTCTTACGTATTTTTAATGATGAGTACCAGATTAAAACAGAGATGCCGGAAGCAGAATTACTGGTTCTGGCTAACATAGTTAATAATAAAATGTTGAAGATAGCAAAAAACCAGTCAGCCTTAACTCCTAGTAAAGTTGCTGTATTGGCTGCTTTGGAGTTGGCTAGTGAACTTAATGACCTTAAAAATGATTACAATGATATCATAAAAATAGTTACAGGAAAGAACGATAACAATCAGAAGGGATAAAAATAATGAAAAGTAAAACTACTGAATTATTAGCACCTGCTGGCAGTTGGGAAGCTCTGGAGGCTGCCGTCAATGCCGGTGCTGACGCTGTATATTTTGGCGGTATGGCTTTTGGCGCCAGACAATATGCCAATAACTTTAATCGGGAAGAAATTGAAAAAGCTGTCTTTTTCGCTCATATGCACAGAGTGCGTCTTTATGTTACTGTAAATACTTTAGTTGACGACAGCGAAATGGAAGAACTGGCTGACTATTTGATTTTCTTAAGTAATGTCGGTATCGACGGTATTATAGTGCAGGATTTCGGTGTAATCGAAGTAGCGCGCAAGGTAGTTCCTGATTTACCATTGCATGCGAGTACTCAGATGACTATTACCAATTCTGCCGGCGCTGAATTTGCCTACAATGCAGGCATGGAACGTGCTGTTTTGGCTAGAGAGTGCAGCTTGCAGGAAATCAGGAAGATTTGTGCTGAATCTTCTCCTGAAATAGAGGTGTTCATCCACGGCGCATTATGCGTATGCTATTCAGGACAGTGCCTGATGAGCAGCCTTATAGGGGGACGCAGCGGTAACCGTGGTCGCTGCGCGCAGCCGTGCCGTCTGCCGTACAGTCTTGTCAACGGAAATGGTGAAACAGTGCTTGACAGCAATCAGGCAGGACAATATCTCTTAAGCCCAAGGGATATGAATACTCTCGATATTTTGCCAGAATTGATTGAGGCTGGTGTTGGCTCCTATAAAATTGAAGGACGCATGAAAAGACCGGAATATGTTGCCGTAGTTGTTGATATTTATCGGCGTGCCATAGATAGTTATCTAAAGGGTGATTATAAGGTATCAGAAGAAGATAAACTGAATATCAGACAAATCTTCAATCGCGATTTTACAACAGGTTTTCTCGAAGGCCATCCGGGAAAAGAAATGATGAGCGACAGAAGACCGAATAACAGAGGCGTTCTTATTGGCAGAGTCGTCAAGCTTGACAGAAAAGATAACAAGGCCGTAGTTAAACTGGAAAACGAGATTCATCTTGGTGACGGACTGGAGTTCTGGATTACTGTCGGCGGTCGTGTCGGGACTACCGTTACTGTCATGACGCGTGACGGCAAAGCAGTCGATTCGGCTTTAGTGGGCGAGCAAGTTGAGATTGATGTGCCAAAAGGTGTCAAGCTAAATGATAGGGTTTTCAGAACTTTTGACAGCAAACTTATGTCCTATGCGCAGCAATTCTGCGGAGAAGCTAATAAAAAAAGAATTCCGGTTAATGCTCACGTAGAGGCAAGGCTTGGCCAGCCGATGAAAGTAACTTTAACTGATGATGAGGGTAATTGCGGCTATGGCGAGACAGATTTTATCGTCGAAAATGCCAGAAAGCACGCTCTTACGGAAGAAACTGTACGTAAACAGGTCGAACGTCTTGGCACAACTGAATATGCGCTGGCAGATTTGGTATTTGAGCATGATGAAAATGTCATGGTACCAATGAGCGAAATAAACGAAGCGCGCAGAATAGCAACAGAAATGCTCAATAAATTAAGAATCGACGCGTTCGCTTTTTCAAGAAAACCAAGAAGCAAAAATAGAATTTTATTTAATGTCAAGCCTAAGTCAAATCACTCACACTTCGGCGAGCTAACAGTTTATGTCGATAGTGCAGCCAAAGCAGAAGCTGCTTTAGCCGCAGGCACCGAATGGTTGGTTTTTGGCGGCGAAAATTTTTCGCATAATGCAGCAAGCAATACTGAATATGAAAAGATTGCCGCATTAGTAAAAAATGCCGGTAGAAAACTTGCTATTGCAACGCCAAGGATTGTAAAGGAAGGCCAGTTGGCATATTTCAAAGAACAAATGAAATTTTGGCAAGGATTGGAGCCTGATTTATTATTGATAGCCAATAATGGATTATGGTATTTGGCTCAACAGCTGGAATTAAAGATACCGCTGTGGGCAGATTGGCCTCTAAATATTTTTAATAGTCAAACTTTGAATTTTTGGCATGCCCAGGGAGCGGCAGGCGCAACTTTATCGGTTGAGCTTACTATGGCGCAAGTAGAGCATTTAGCCGATAATTCGCCACTTATGTTGGAATGCCTCGTACAGGGAAGACTCGAAATGATGGTTTCTGAATATTGTATTGCCGGCAGCTTTTTAGGAGAGCTGGATAAAGGTAAGTGTACGTATGGTTGTAAGGAACCCCTTTTCCTTCAGGATCGCAAGGAGGAAAGTTTCCCAATTGTAACTGACCAGTTCTGCCGTATGCATATTCTTAATGCCCATGATTTGTCAATGCTGAAATATGCTAAACAAATGGCACAGAACGGAATACGCCGCTTGCGCATTGACGCACGTTTTTACTCACCTGAGGAGACGGCAAAGATAGTATCTTTGTATAGACGCGTACTCGATGGTGATATTCAGATTGAAGATAATTTAGCACAAACTACAAGAGGACACTATTTCAGAGGCGTTCTCTGATTAAGGAGCAGTTCTTAAATGGCAAGATTTGCAATAAAAACACTGGAATTTGATAAAATCAAGGAGCGGCTTGCGCGAAAAGCAGCGACATCTTTAGGTAAACAAAAAGCACTTGCAATTCAAAGTGCTGGCGAATTTGGCTTGGTACAGCGCGCACTTACTGAAACAGATGAAGCCCTGCGGTTACTTGATATGGGCAAAAGGTTTCCTTTCGGCGGCGCCGGCGATATTTCTGATTTAATAAAAAGAGCTCAGCTTGGCACAGTCTTAGATGCCGAATCATTAATGCTCGTAGGCAGTACGCTAGCTTCCATCAGACAAATGAAGACCTTCTTACAGGGAGAAAATGAAATGGCGCCAACACTTGCAGAATATGCAAGTGGTATGCAAAGTTTTATGAAATTGGAAAAACAGCTCGAGAGTGCAATTTCGGAGAAGGGTGAAATAAAAGATTCCGCTTCAACTAAATTAGGTGGTCTAAGAAATGCCATCGCGATAGCAAAAAATAGAGTAAAAGAGAAACTTGATAGTATCTTGCATTCCCCTGAATACCAGAAATATTTTCAGGAACAGCTGGTTACGATGCGTGGGGACAGATATGTAATTCCAATTAAACAAGAGTACAAGTTTAATTTTCCCGGCGTTGTCCATGACCAATCCGGCAGCGGTGCCACCCTGTTTATTGAACCTATGGCAGTTGTTAACCTTAATAATGATATTAAAAAATATGTTTCTCAAGAGAAAGAGGAAGTGGAACGTATCCTGAGGCAGCTTTCAGGTTTAGTGGGAGCAGAAGCCAATGAAATCGCAAATTCTCTTGGCATTTTCACTGACTTGGATGTCGTTTGTGCGAAAGCTTATTTGGCTCAGGAGCAAAGAGCTGTGAGGCCGATGATGCTGGTAAATGGCTACGTTGAGATACTGCAGGGACGTCATCCTCTATTGCAGCAAGACAGCGTAGTACCTCTGGACATAAAACTTGGAGAGAAATTTAACACGTTATTGATTACTGGCCCAAATACAGGCGGTAAAACGGTAGCTTTGAAGACAGTAGGACTTTTTGCTTTGATGGCACAAGCTGGACTGTTTGTACCTGCACGCTTAGCAAAATTACCAGTATTTAGAGCAATATATGCTGATATAGGTGATGAACAAAGTATCGAACAGAGTCTTAGTACTTTTTCTGGACACTTGCGCAATATCGTTGAAATATTAGGAGAGGTCAAGGAAAAGGACCTCGTTTTGGTTGATGAAATTTGTGCGGGAACAGATCCTAATGAGGGTGCTGCCTTAGCGATGTCAATCTTATCGCATTTGCACAAAAAAGGCGTTTTTACGATAATTACTACGCATTACAGTGAACTTAAGACTTTTGCTTTTGAACACGAGGGCATGGAGAACGCAAGTGTAGAATTTGATCCGGTTTCATTAAGACCAACGTATCGTTTGTTGATGGGAGTTCCAGGCAGCAGTAATGCTTTTTACATAAGTAAAAGACTCGGCTTGTCGCAGGAAATTATTGATAATGCCGGTGAAATGCTTACTCAGGAGCATTTACATATGGAAGATGTTCTGCAAAATCTTGAGGGCGAACGTCGTCAATATGAAATGCAGAATAAAGAAATAGAAGCCCTGAGAATGGAGAGCGAGAAAATCAAGCAGGAATTATTGCATAAAAAGACAGAGCTTGATAAACGCCGGAATGAATTGCTGCGTAAGGCAAGAGAAGAGGCTGATGAAGTATATAGGAAGTCGCGTAGGGAAGCTGAGGAAATCATGAAAGAGCTGCGCGCAATGAAAAAAGAATTTGATGTTGAAAAAATGAACGCATTGGCAGAAGAAGCAAGAAAAAAATTAGCGAAGTCTTATGATTTTGCGAATGCGCCGGCACCAGAGGGCAAACAGCTTTCCAAAGATATTGCAAAACCTGGCCAGATAGTTTACTTATTATCCTTAGCCCAGAATGGTACAATTGTCGAAGTCAACGGCGACAACGTAGTTGTTCAAATTGGCTCAATGAAGACCAGCGTGCCAATGAAGAAGTGTTTGTTAGTGCGTGAACCAAAAATTGAAGGGGTAAGCAAAGCCGCCAAAATGAGAAAAGGTTATGCGCATGATTTATTCGTAGCAAAAAATGAATCAGTTCCAACAGAAATTGATGTACGCGGCATGACTGTTGAAGAAGCAATACCTGTGATTGATAAAGTCATAGATGATGCAATGCTGGCTGGCACCGAAAGAATAAGAATCATTCATGGCAAGGGTACGGGTATGCTAAGAGTTGGTCTGAATGGTTATCTATCAGGACATAGAGCGGTGAAAAGCACAGAAGTAGCTCCTTCAAATGAAGGCGGGACCGGAGCCACAATAGTTTTTCTGGTAAAATAAAAACATGTGTATCCTAAATACTTATATTGACCATAGTTTTAATAAATGTGATAATAATATAGTAACTGTGTACGTTTATCGAATAATGATGTTATTTTATTGGAGTACGGACTAGGAGGAAAAGAATGGCTATTCTGGTAAAAAAATTTGGCGGCAGCTCTGTTGCAACACCTGAGAAAATTCATGGCATCGTTGATCGTGTTTTAAGTGAAAAAAAGCCTGGTGACCGTATCGTTATAGTTGTTTCAGCTATGGGGGATTCAACGGATGATTTGTTGGATTTAGCAGCGAAGGTTACTGATAATATGCCTAAGCGTGAACTTGATATGCTGCTTTCAACTGGCGAGCAAGTTTCTATAGCGTTAATGGCAGCTGCCTTCTGCAGTAAGGGACAGCCTGCAATTTCTTTTACTGGAGGTCAAGCGGGTATCCACACCAGCGATGTTCATAGCAAAGCAACTATTTTGGATGTCGATGCCAAGCGGGTTATAAAGGCTTTAGATGAAGGCAAGATTGCTATTGTTGCAGGTTTCCAGGGAATTACAGATGAAGGCGATATTACAACGCTTGGGCGCGGTGGCTCTGATACAACAGCAGTAGCTGTTGCAGCTGGCATTAAGGCTGATTTCTGCGAAATATACACTGATGTTGATGGAGTTTATACTTCAGATCCTCGTATTGTTCCAACTGCCCAAAAAATGGATGAAATTACATTCGCTGAAATGTTGGAATTAGCACGCTTAGGTGCAGGAGTTATGCAGCCTCGAGCAGTTGAATATGGCGAGCATAACGGCGTTGCAATTCATGTAAGATCAACTTTTAAAAATGATCCTGGAACGATTATAAGGGAGGAATATACTGTGCAGGAAAAGAATTTTGTTATTCGCGGCGTGGCTCATGATACAAATGTTGCAAAAATTGCGGTAAAAGGTGTGCCCGACCAGCCTGGTGTCGCATATAAGATTTTTTCAGCACTTGCAAATGCAAATGTTGATGTTGATATGATAATCCAAAGCGTTCGCGATAGCGATGGCAGCAATGATATTCTTTTCACAGTTGCGAAAACCGACCTTGTTGAGGCAACAAGTGTTGTGGAGAGCTTGAAAGAGGAAATGGGTGGTTTCAATTACGATGTTGAAATCAATGTTGCTAAAGTTTCAATAGTTGGCGCTGGTATGTTGGGCAGCCCTGGCATTGCAGCCGGTATGTTTGGTGCTCTGGCAAAGGCTGGCATAAACATTGCAGCTATCAGCACATCGGAAATAAGTGTCTCCTGCTTGATTAAAGCAAGTGACGTCAAAGTCGCTGTTAATGCTATTCATGAACATTTTTTCCCAAATAACTGATTTTCATCTTTTTGGGGAAGGTAATGTAAATATAGAAAGATTGCTTAGGAGGAATTTAAATGATTACTAGTATTGTGGCACCTCATGCTAAAGGAAAATCCGCACAGGATAAAATATTTGGCGCAAATGCAGCAGCAGTAGCTGCAGCAGCTAAATATGGTGCGGATAACGTAACAAACGCCACCATAGGAGCTATTCTTGATGAAGAAGAAAAATTAGTTTGTTTACCAACAGTTGAAAAAGTATACAGGGGTTTGCCAACTACTGAGCTTATTGCGTATGCACCTATTTCTGGCTTGCCAAACTATCTTGAAAGTGTTCTTGATGCAGCCTTTGGACAATCCCGTCCTGAAGGCTATATTGGCGCAGTAGCAACTTCAGGCGGAACAGGTGTAATTCATCATGCTGTCTGGAATTACATGGCAAAGGGCGATACAGCTTTGACGTCTGACTGGTACTGGGGTCCTTATAGTGTCATTTGCAAAGATATGGAACGTAAATTGGAAACATATAAGATGCTTGATGATAATAACAAGTATAATTTGCCAGCTTTGAAGGCAAAAGTTTATGAAGTATTGGCCAAGCAGGACAGCCTGCTTTTAATCATCAATACACCTGCACATAATCCGACAGGTTACAGCTTAAATGATAATGATATTGATGGAGTTATCTCTATTTTAAAAGATGCAACTGCTGATAATGGCAAAACTGTTACCCTATTGCTTGATATTGCCTATATAGACTATGCTGGTGAAAAAGAAGAAGTGCGTAAAATATTCCGCAAAATTTCTAACCTGCCGGCAAATATCTTGACAATTGTTGCTTATAGTATGTCCAAGGGTTTTACTCTCTATGGGCAAAGAACAGGTGCGATGATAGGTGTTTCTTCCAGTAAAGAAGTAATCGAAGAGTTTTCTGCTGTTAACCAATATTCCAGCAGAGCGACTTGGTCCAATATAAACCGTCCAGCTATGGCTACCTTAGCAAAAATATATCGTGATCCGGAGCTTCTGGCATCTGTGGAAAAAGAACGGGATGATTATTATAAGATGATCAAAGCTCGTGCTGATTTATTCACAAAAGAAGCACAAGAGTGCGGATTAAAGATGCTGCCTTATGTTGCCGGTTTCTTTATTTCGATCCCAGCCAAGAATCCTGATGCCATTTGTGAAAAGCTGCATGAAGACAATGTTTTTGCAGTGCCTCTCGCTGCTGGCGTAAGGATTGCGGTTTGTGCCGTACCATTAAAGAAGATCAAAGGAATGGCAGCAAAAATTAACGCTGCTATGAAGACACTTGGTGAATAACAAACAAAAACCCGGAACTATAAAATAGTTCCGGGTTTTATTTTCACTTTAGTGAGTTGAGGACGTAGTCGTCCGAAACAAGATCGGAAGA
>JBFWIF010000102.1:0-7314 GCA_050256135.1 Acidaminococcaceae bacterium
TTTGTCGAATCCTTCGACTGTTAGCATAGCTTGCTCAACCTGTGTGGGAGCATTTCTTTTTTTTCATGATATTTGAGTTTAAATGAATCTCATAAAAATACAAAAACGCTACCTTTACGTCAAAAAAAGATGGCCCGCGGGAGCGGGATTTAGTTCAACAGCACCTATAGTGCATGCCCTGCGGGACACGCACCATAGCTGCAAACCGTTAGGGCACATAATAGAAAAAGAAACCGACAGCATTTAACTGAATAAATATGAGAAAAATAGTATTAGGACTTTTACTTTTAATTTCGCTAACTGGATTTAGCCAAAAGAATCAAATTAATGTATTGAGTAATGAGAAAACATTAGGCAAAAGCCTTATCGATAGCTCTGAAATAAAAGGTTTAGAATACGTATTTCCTGAAAGAATTCATGAAACATTTATTGATACAACAAATGGATTTTTAACTGTTCAATTGCGTGGACTTAGAAAAGAAAAATGGCTTAGCAATACTGGAAATATTATCCAATATGACATTAAAAATCAAAAAGTATTATGGAGTAAAAAGATTGCTTACCAGTCAAGCAATCTACAGCAATTCAGTAACACAATGATTTATACCGTTGCTAATAAAAGTTATTGTCTTGATATTATTACTGGAAATGAACTTTGGGAAGTTAAAAACAACATATACTTTGTTGACCCAATTGATAATATTGGCATCGGATACAAATTCAAAAGCTCAACTGGATATTCCAATGAACTTGAAGGAATTGATTTAAAAAATGGCAATGTACTTTGGAAAAGAGATTTAAATAGAGAATATGGTTGGAATGATGTTTTTTACACAAATGATTCAACAATGATTGTTGTTGCTGCTGGATTACATTCAATAGATATAAAAACGGGAAAAGGCTGGGATTACAACACGATTACAGGAAAAAAAGATTACACAGGAACAGCTGCTGCAAATGCGGTTGGAGTTGGTTTAGGTTTGCTTACAGGCACATTCGTTATGTCTACTGGACATGATTTAGTAAGAGATTTGGTATCTAATACTATAACTGACAGTTCCAGTATATATTTGGCTTCAAAAGAACAACTTGTAAAAATCGACAAACAATCAGGTGAAACAATATGGAAGTTCCCATTTTCAAACGACTTAGCAAGTAAATCTTCTATCTTCATGAATGATAGCGTAATATTTATGATTAATAAGGGAATGGCATTTATGGGTTACAGAAAATTAGATTTTGGTAAGCCCTTCTTTGCGGCATTTGATAGACAGACTGGTAAACAGAAATACTTATCATTAATAAATGTAAAAGACGACCCTATTCTCAGTTATCAGATACAAAACAGAGAAATCTTTTTAGTATTTAAAAACAGAATTTCAAAGTATTCAATGGAAACTGGGAATTTGATTGCTGAAAAAGACTTTCCGAAAGACAATGTTGGAGAACTAAAATATTTTGTAGGTAATCAAGTATTTATTACAAATCAAAATGGAGATTTAATGAGTCTTCCACAATCTGATTCCACCAAAGTATTTGTTTTTACAAGTCAAGGTAAAACATTATCCATTGACAGCGAATTAAATATTTCAAAAACAATAGAATACGATGATTTAAGTATTTATTATTTGAGAACAAAGAATTTTAAGTTTATTGCAAAAGATAAAAAGACTTTGGTTATTAATAATACTGGACAAAGAATTGCTGAAATTGATGCGACCTCAAATGCCTTCCTGATTGGTAATACTTTATATGACACACAAGACAAGAGTTTTGTAACAATTGATTTGAGTGAAATGATTAAAAATGAATAAATTACGTGCCCTAATAATTAGGAGTTCATGTGGCACGAAGTGCCCAGCATGAACTCCCGGTTGAACGAATCCCCAACCGAAGTCAATTATTATGGAAATTGCATAGGGTTTATTAGGAGAGCGAGATTTGAGACGACAAACGAGTGATAAAGAAATTGGAAGGTTCTTTGGTTTTCTAAAGTTTTTCAGTGTTTTCAGCGGCAGTTTTAGTGTTATTTTTTTAGCCTAATGCATTTATTTTCACTTCCGGGCAATAGCACATTTTGCCTTGCCATACAAGTACATTATTACGGTGTCAATATATCTTGCTCAAGCTGGTTGGGAGCCTTTTTCATGATAAATGATGTTAGAATGAATCTAAAAAAAATGCAAAAGCTATCGTTACGTTCAAAAAAAAATAGGGCTCCGCGGGAGCGGAATTTGGTTAAATTGAGTAAGAGAGAGCAAAAACAAAAAACATCAAAACGGATTTTATATTTTTTCCAGAGATTCCTTGGCTTAATAGAAGAAGAATTGCTAAATTAGCGGCGACAATAACCAAAACCTGATCATGCCAGCAGCAAAACGATCGAAATTTCTGCCCATATCACGACCAAAGGATCGTGAGAGTACATTCAGCTCATGGGATGGATTGGATATATTGGTGTTTGATAAGTTTATCCTCTAAAATGCATTTTAACTATGAAACCAGGATATGCAGATAAGGAGAATGTATGCGGAAAAGTGTGGGTATTCACTTGTTGCCAACAATTTAAAGCAAAATCATAAACATCTTGAGTGATGGAAAATAGATTATTAATAAAGACAAATTTTGTAATCCTTTTATCCGTGTTGTTTTTTTATGCCGGATATTCTCAAATTGAATTTGGAGCGGAGCAAATAATTGAACAAGAAAGTGGATTTGTTCATGTTCATACTGGTGATTTGGACGGAGACGGAGATGAAGACGTTATTGCCTGTAGGTTTGGGAAATTAATATGGTACGAAAATGATGGATTGGGTAATTTCGTAAATACTCAAATAATTGTAGAAGAAGAAGGATCCATGCAAAGTATTTACATAATAGACTTGGACGGTGATAATGATTTAGATATTTTAACTGAATCAAATCAAGATTACGGTGAAAATGACCAGATTGTTTGGTTTAACAATGATGGTTTAGGAAACTTTAGCACAAAAATAATAATCTCAGATCAGGTTGATGCCGGACATTGTGTTTTTGCAGCAGATCTTGATGGTGATGAGGACAATGATGTTTTATCGGCTTCTGTTTATGACGATAAAATTGCATGGTATGAAAATGATGGAAATGGAAATTTTGGCATCCAACAAATCATTTCATCCACAACAGAAGGTGCAAGTACCGTATATGCTTCTGATATTGACGGCGATGGAGATAATGATATTTTATCTGGAGGAGCATGGGATAATACTTTATCCTGGTATGAAAATATTGATGGACAAGGCACATTTGGACCGGAAAATTATATCTCGACAACGGTAGACTTAATTCAATTTGCATATACCGCAGATTTGGATGGAGATAGCGATCAGGATGTTTATTTTGCGGCAATGGGAAACAATAAAATCGCATGGTATCAAAATGATGGGAGTGGTAATTTTGGATCACAACATCTGATTGATTTTGTACCTGATGCAACTGATGTTTTTGCTCAGGATTTTGATAATGACTATGATTTAGATATTGTTTCAACTGCTGACAATGGATTTTTGTCTTGGTATGAAAACAATGGATTTGGAGAGTTCGGAGAACAGATTATTATCTCTAATATGAATAATAGAAGTGTCTATGCGGCTGACATTAATGGAGACAATAAATATGATATCTTAACAGCATCATTTTATGAAGAGAAATTGTCTTGGTACAAAAATATGGGAACAGTAGGCATAAATGAAAATCCAATAGCAGATTTCTCATTTTATCCAAATCCGGCAAAAAAAGATTTGATAATTCAATCAAATTCAATCATAAAGGAATTGAAAATAATTAACTTATCAGGTCAGAATTGTCTTTACTTTACAAATATGGACAATATTGATATTTCTGACCTTAATAGTGGGATCTACTACATTGAAATCGTTGATATTAATGGAAAGGTTAGAGTGAAAAAATTAGTTAAGGAATAAATAGGGAATAAAACTGTTGGCAACACGCGATGATAGCCAATTGGCGCATTCCGTTCATCAAGACAATGACGTGAAAGAAAAAATATCTTACAAATTAACCAGCGTCCTGCGAAATAAGCACCAATTGGCTATATCGCGGGACCGTTAGCTTGTATTATAAACCCGCATTACAAACCAAAAACTTTTAATCATGAAAATAAACATCTTCATTACAGCAATTCTGATAATCCTTCAGATAGCTCAGGCATTCGGACAAAATTTTGCACCAATTGGAGCGGAATGGTATTACAGTTCAAATGCAGGCGGAGCAGCTCCGCCTGATTCAGAATACTATTATCTGATAGTTGAAAAAGACACAACGATTAATGACTTAAATCTGAGAAAAATAAAAAGGATTTGTTATAGCTATCAAGGTGATTCTGTTGAAGTTTCTCCATATTTGATACATGAATCTGGTGATACAGTTTCGTTGTACGACCAGGAAAAACAAAGACTATACAAATTATTTGTTTTTAATGTATCGCAAGGAGATACTTTAGTACTTGATATCCCTTATGATGTATATTACATCGAGGATTCTACCTACCGGGTTGTTATAGATGCAATTGAAACTGCGACATGCGATGGAACTGAATTAAATAAATACGTTTTAGAGCAACTGGACGATTTTGGATGGTTTAGGGGCTTCTATCTGGAAAAAGTTGGCGGATATGAATGGTTTTTACCTTTAGGTTTAACAACAATACCTGAAGCAGACGGTCCGATAAGATGTTATCATGACGATGATATCGATATTAATTTCACATCAAGGGAATGCGACTATTGGATTTTCACTTCAATGGATGACATAGAAGCAGACAAGTTTCAATTATATCCCAATCCAACTATAGATAACATTCAAATAAAAACGGACTTCAAAATTGACAATATTGAGATAATTGATAACTCAGGAAATATAGTCTTACAAACAGAAAAGAATGATTTGAACATTTCATCTCTTGCAACCGGGGTGTATTTTGTGAGAATTTATTCTGATAATCAAATCATAATGAAGAAGATCGTTAAAGAATAACGCAAGCTAACACGCGCGGTTTGAAAAATTACCAAGACAGTAGGATATTCAAAGGTTGTAGCCCCTGCCTTTGCCGGCAGGAAGGCGTTTCAACTTTTGTGTATCCTGATAAGAAATCGGCTGCAATCGGCAATCTTTCATATTGCCAAGGTTACACAGCATTATTTTACAATTATTTTTGATAGATGCAAGTATTGACCTAGTAAAATAAGATGGGTATGACAAAAGGATTAGAAAACGCCATGAATTCTGAAGATTCAGAAAAATTGTTCTTTTGTTTTAAGCATGATGGAGCGATTGATTTTGAAAAGAAAATAATTGCTGGCAAGATTCTCAATGAAAGAGGTTTCGACAGACAGAAATTACTTGATGAGAAGCAAATGATAATCGGTTCAATAAAGGACCAAATAGGATTCTATGAGAACACTGATCACTTAATAGCGAAGAATAAAAGGAAAATTAATAAAGGAATTTTTTGGGGTCTTGGATACATCATTTTCTTTGTAATGATTGGACAGACAGGCTTTCTTTTTAATCACGAACCTATTGATTGGATAGTTTTTTAGTGATGTCGTTGCTTGTGCTTATTTTCATCACTTATAAGTTAATGACATACAAAGCAAAATTAAATCAGCTTTTTGCATTTGACATGAGGGAGAAAGAACTATTAAAACTTAGATTGCAGTTTATTGAAAAAGAGTGGAGTTTTCAGCATAAATCCTGATCTGATAAAACCCTCTACTGGCACTTCATGACCATCCGGGATGTAATCCGGTCGCACAGAAGAATTGTATTGACCACTAAAACGCTCGGACAATTGCTGGTTACGTCACGTGACTACACTAATCGTTGTTTTATATGCCGGCAAGTGTATATTTCGTATCAATTCCGGATGAAGCTAAACGATTAAACTGCTTAAACTATGATGTCATTCCGGTATATAGTGACATTGAACAGTACTCTCGACTTCGCTCGATCACCTTCTGTGGGCTCGCCATTCCGGAATATTTCCCTCCTTAAGAAATTTTAAAAGCCAACAGCTAAGTATTGAAAGACAAAAATTATATCTGTTGTTCGATATAATGCTATTTCGTTTTAATGATGAGCTCTATGAAATATGCCGATGCCCCCCATCCACCAAAAACCCTTAAATTGCACCTCAAAAACGCACAAGCCCGATGAAGCTTAACAAACTGAAACCCCGCAAGGCATTGAACAAGGCTTTCCTGAAGGTGAAACCCAACCGTACTGCCATTGAGGCTTTTAAGACCAACCTCATCCAGCTGCTCGAAAGAACCAACAAGACCGAATCGGAGGAGTTTCATAAAAATCTGGTCAGCGATTTCCTGAAAAAAACCTGGTACGAACCCAAACATTTCATCAATACCAAAGGCCGAAACGACCTTGTGATTCACAACGGCGAAGATGCCAAAAGCAGGGTAGGGGTGATCATCGAAGCCAAAAAACCTACCAACAAAAGCGAGATGGTCACCGCCGAAAAGCTCAATGCCAAGGCTTTTCACGAATTGATGCTGTATTACCTGCACGAAAGAATCAGCCTGAACAACCTTGAAGTAAAACACCTGATTGTAACGAACAGCTACGAATGGTTCATTTTTGATGCCAGCACTTTCGACCGGCTTTTTGCCCAAAACAAAACGCTTGTCAGGCAGTTCAACGACTTTATCGAAGGGCGTCTGGCCGACAACCGAACCGACTTTTTCTACAAGCAAATCGCCGAACCCTTCGTAGCAGCCCTCGAAAGCGAAATTGTCTTTACGCATTTCGATTTCGAGGAGTATCAAAAACTGCTGCAAAAGGCTGAATCAACAGGTAATCCTGATAGCCGTTCCGATGATCACAAACTGATTGCCCTGTTCAAGCTGCTTTCGCCCGAGCACCTGCTAAAGCTGCCTTTTGCCAACGACAGCAACAGCCTCGACAAACGCTTCTACACTGAGTTGCTGCACATCATCGGCCTCACCGAAACCAAAGCAGGAAGCAAAAAACTGATCGAACGCAACAAGCCGGGCGAACGAAATACCGGTTCCATACTCGAAGATGCCATCATCCAGCTCGACAGCCTTGGAAAGATCAACCGCCTCCAAAATGCCGGCAGCTATGGAAATACCTATCAGGAAAGGCTTTTCAATGTGGCGCTTGAGCTTTCCATTACCTGGATCAACAGGAGACTCTTTTTGAAGTTGCTGGAGGCACAGCTGGTATCCTATCACAGGTTCGACAAGCGCTTTGCTGGCCAGGATGATAAATCGTTTGCCT
>JBFWIF010000103.1:0-7267 GCA_050256135.1 Acidaminococcaceae bacterium
TACTTCTCCGAAAATTTTTTTTGAATGTCTTAAGCTTCTATTCCTAATCAAATCACAACTGATGAGCAGATAAGCATAGCGATTGGGGAAATGTCTTAAGCTTCTATTCCTAATCAAATCACAACCTGCCTGCTCATTAGCCTGAATTTACAAGGTTTTTAGGGTGTTTTATTCATAAAAAAAACTAGTCGGGCAGGAAGCGCAGATTCGGAAATCATCATTTTTTTGTTTCTACAGTATTTCAAAGAACAAATATACAATTAAAACAACTCCAGCTGTTGCCCTCCCGATGGCAGGGCATGAGCTTTATGTGCAAAATAATTCAGTATTTCTGCGTATTGCTTATCCGTTATCATTAAAATACTCACTTGACCATACTCAGGAATCTCCCTTTTTACACGTCTTATATGTACATCAGCACTTTCGCGGCTCGCACAATGACGGGTATATACCGAAAACTGCATCATATTGAATCCATCCTTTTCCAGTTTTTTCCTGAATAAAGTGGCTGCTTTGCGCTCTTTTTTGGTCGTAACCGGCAGGTCAAAAAAAACAAAGAGCCACATAATCTGATAAGCATTTAGGCGTGTACATTGCATCAATCAGTTCAATTGCGGATAAACAATCTGCCTTGCATCACCAGCGAAACAGCGGGCAAGTGAAGCTGTGCTTTCACTCAGTGCGAGCAGCAATGGCCTTTTTTGCTTTCCCATCATAACATCAGCCTGCAGCAGTTTTAAAAGCTTTAATTTATGGTCAGTTTCCAAATTACTCAAATCCGGTTCTGCCTCAATCAGCTCCAAGGCTAATTGATCAGCAAACGGCCTATAAGGCTCCATGATATCATCTGCCAAACAAAAACTGTTGTAGCGGTTATGATGATGGATGCCCAATGCCGGCAACAGACCAGAGCCTGCCAATGCACGGGCAACAGCCGCACGCAAAACAATGTAGATATAGTTAAAAACAAAATTGGGCGGACTACCGTTTCTGTCGCGCACAAAACCTTTACCCATCAAACTTTGCCAATAGATACGTGCTGCCATGCCTTCACGGTTTGTAACATCACCACTTTGCACCTGTTTTACCAGACCGGTCAAGCCAGGCACTTCGATTCCTCTCAATTGTAAATGAGCAATCTGATTCTTTATTTTTGCCTGAATTGTTTGCTGCCACAGACGCTTTTTCAATGGTTCGCTGGCATTCAGTTGATTCGAAAAAATTTCAGTTTGAACGCTATGGCTGTCCAAAGTAAGCAGCATCGAGGCCGGCATATGTTTTGCGTCACAAAATATCACTCCTACATTCTGCTCGTTCAAGGCAGCCAATAAAGGCATGCTCACGCTGGTTTGCATATGCTCTATTACCACAAAACCAATATCTTCAATGGGAATCGAAGCCTGCTTTCCATGTTCCTTAACATCAACCTTCATTTGCATGTCTTTAAGGTACAAACGAACAGGATTACTGATGAAAATTGTACGTTTAATCATAACTTTAGAATTAGTTTACCCGTTTGATCAATTCGAACCTTAAAAGGACTCAACTGATTCCATGATTTAAAACTTACTATTCTCAATTCCCCTTGTTTAGTTGAAACGCTGGATACCAGATGATGTCTGAAATTATAATCCATACTCGAAATTTTTTGAACCCGATACAAATAAGGTGATAACGCTGCAAAAGAATACGACTGGTCACCAATATTATTTAGAATATCTTCCGGCAATCCAATTAAAAACATTTCGTTTTCCTGCAGTGTTTCAACTATGCGTTTACCATCATGGGGCAATTGCACCATTGGTTGTCCCTGATTAATACGTTCAACAACCTCCCAAAGCGATACCACCTGCTCTTGCAGATTGCCGCCATGATCCTCATAAATGACTACGTGATGATTGTTGTATGGGTTTACCCACTGATTTACATTGTCTTTCAGCTGTTCTGGATTGCCAATTGATTCGCGCATCCGTACTTTCTTTACGGGAACAGGATTCCCGTTTTTATTTGGCAGGAAAAGCGCAGGTCTTTTATCCTTGTCATAGAAAAAGTCTGGCGGTATGTTGTAGGCCTTTTTCGTATCAATCTGATAATCCTGTTCAAGTCGTTTGATGATGAGTTGTTTAATTCCCTCATCAACAATTTTTTCGACATGCTTATTGTTTTGAATGGTGGTAACCGATTTTCGAATGTGGTAATAGTATTGTTTGTTACCAAACTTATCCATTTCAAATAATAGCTCTCCTGTCTGTGGATTTTTCTGGTGCACTATTGGTCTGGGATGTTGTCCAAAATAATACTCTCTGTGTAAGCGACCTCTGGCTGCAAGGCCTGAGCTTTTATAACTTTTCCCTCCTTTGCTCACCATCTTGCTGATTTTGCTTACGACCTTTCTATTTTGTGCATAGGAGACCAAAATTTGCTGGATTGCCTGTAAAACGTCATCGGTGAAGGACGGCCAAGGCAAATCGAACGCTGGTCTTCCATCTTTGCCACGCTCCCACTCTTTAAGCTGACCAGCATAACGACTCAACTGATTGAGGTAGCTAAGTTCGCTCATTGCAACAACAATCGCATCAAGTGCATGATGTCGCTGATCTTCACGATTTTTCTGTATGTCGATTTTTATTTCACCAGTCGATTTATCAACCCAGGTAATCGCCTGTGCTAATGTTTCATTTTTTTCAAGCTGTGGTGGTTCATTGCTTTGTGGATAAAAACCCAAAACATCAATCACTTCAAAGCGAACAAAATACTTACCTGATTCTTTATCTGTCCTAAAACTAAAATCAGGATCATAATCAGCTGTAAACTTTCCCAAATCATCAACAACGCCTTCCAGCAGCAGTTCATTATCGGCTTTTGTTTCAGGAATATTGCGTGCCTTTATAAACTCCGGAGTATTTATATCCGGCTCAAGTATCAGCCAATATCTGCCATCAGGAAAATCAGTAGGAGTTTCAAAAATGTAGCTGCTAAAAACACCAGCCTGTACTTTTCCAAAAAGTAATATCTCCTTTTGCCCGGGCTCTGGTTTCTGATCTCTGCCAGCTGCAACCAAGCGATAGTTTTTAACCGGCATACTAATCCAATACGTTCCGTCTTCAACCGCTGCCGTAATTTTTTGCTTAATGGTGTCATGTGCAAACTTACCTTTACTAACCTGACCACGCAAGCTGATATATTTATCATTCAAGGGTGGTCTTGGTGTATATATCATAGTAAACTCAAGCGGTTCAGAAAGCTTCAGTTTTGACCAGTATTTACCTTCTTTCAGGCTTGTATCAGCAATTTCAAAACGAAGCTGCTTGTAGCGTTTTTCTTCTGCAAACAAAGCCTTTTTGTCGATATTCCCTGGCATACAGAGATCAGGATATGTGCTTTCAGGTCTTTTGTTTTGTACCGGCATCAATTCCTTTACCTTGCCGCTGCCATCAAAAATTACATAATGTTCCAAATCTCCATCAGCTGAAACCGGCAGGTTTTTAACGGTTAATAAAGGATCGCGCAACAAATGATTTAACCCCCACAAACGCCTCAGCTCAGCAGTAAGTTGTCCGGGCAAAACCCGCACATCATCAGAAATTTCACTTAACATTTCTGCTGCCTTTTTACTTATATAGCGCGTATCATTCAACTGCCGCTGAATAAAATCGTCTGCACCAGGTTTTTTCATCATCGTAAAACGCTTGGCCTTAGGATATGGCAACAATTTATATACCCGCTGCTCAATTTCTTCCCAGCTTCCGGCAGCCCACAATTCGCGTGAACTGTTTTGCTGATAAAACTCATAAGGTGTCAGTTCACCTTTTTCCCTGTTAAAATTCGATTCGCACAGGGTTTTGTTTCCAAAACTATCATCCAGCGAAACACTGAACGGAATAATATGCTCAATCTGATAGCGGTTATCGTTGCCCAACACATCACTAATCTTGATAGTTCGGCCTGTATAGGGGCATTGAACTACTCCATTCTTTCTTTCGATCTCCTGAAATAGTAAATACTTAGTAATATTATTTCGGCTCGGACGCAATCCAAACTCTGCCAGTCTTTCTCTTGCAGCTGCATTTTTGTTCTCATTTTCTCTATTACGGAAAACCATTTCCTTTCTGTGTTGTTTGCTGCTTTTTAGGTTGCGACCAAATTCAACCTGGATCCGATCGAATCTAAAACCTTCCCCATAAAGTTTATCGTACCGGTCGAGCAAGGTATTTATGAGCCTCCGCATTTCGTACAGCGCCTTCTGAACGATTGGATTTCTAAGGTTCTCGATCTCTGATAGCCGTGTTTTTAGTGCTTTCTTTTCAATTGCCTGCGAAGGATGATATAACTTCTTGAAAGCCTTATCATCATGCACAAAACCATACTTGTTTTCAGAATCAGAAAGATAGGCTTTCACCTGCTCAATAAGTTCGTATTCCTTATGTTTTCCCTGCTCTGTAATGTGTACAATATCACGAATGATTTCGTTATGTGCAATGCTAAAACGCTCCCAACGCTCTCCGAATGCGTTTTTAACACCACCTAAAACAACAGCTGTTGAATACCGGTATCCCATTTCAAGAAAAGGCAGAATATTACGAATTGCCTTTAGTGAAACGCTGGCATAACCTTCCTCCAGTTCAATCTTGGACAATTTATCAACTGCCTTATTGTCTAGCTTATAAGTGCTATTCAATTTAGCGGCAAGCAAATCGCTATCTTCATAAAAAACAAGATCATGCCATACTTCTTCTTTATATTTTTTCCAATCTTCTTCGCTAAAGTGAACTGATACACTGGCATGGGTCTTATTACCGGCTACTTTGAAATCATCCTCATAATTAAACAGTTCATGAGGAAGTTTCAATGCCTTTTTAATTTGCTTGAAATCAATGGCTTTATCTTTTGAATTGATTAAATCCAATACAATCCACCTCTGATCATCAGCAAGTAATTGATTCGACTTTCCAAATTTAATGTTGTTAATAAATTGATGAGCCCTGTATAATTCAAAATCAGGATGTGAAACATAGGCAGGACTTTTACCCGTAATTATCCATTTCTTAAGCTGCTGATCAAAGATTTTCTGATTTTCAAAACTGCATTTTCCTAGCAGTGATTTCTGAGACCTTAACGGTCGTTGCCAAAAAAGCACACTCTCGCTACTCTTAAATCGAATTCCATCTTCCGTTTGAACTATTTCACCGGCCAACAATTCTTTAAAAGGTTTATTAGCAGATACTTCTATTGATTCACCGTTGGGAACAACATTCTCCTTACCATAAATTTTTATCAGATGATTTAGTTTTGCCTGATTTCTTTTCTGTTGAGGCGATCCTTTTAAGTAAACTCGTTTTTTTACAGGTACCTGTTTATCACTAATACCTAATTGATAAGCTTGCCGTTCCCATAACTTTTCAAATTCTTCCACATACATTTCTCTTAAAGTATATCTGGCTCTCACCCTTACTTCTTTTCCCTTTTCATCCTTTCGTATAAAAAACGCTTCTCCTTCTTTGGGATGAACCTCATACAATGCTTCACCTAGCGTACGGTTTTGAAGCAATGTTCGGGTATCATCCACACCATCCATATTTTCTTTGCCTTTATAAATTACCCCGGTATCTTTTGCTTTTCCCTTTCTGCTGGACAAGAATCCTCTTCGTTGGATAAAGTGATACAGAATTCTTCCGAACTCTTGTAAGGTCAAATCTTCATACAATCCTTTCTTTCTGAGTAAATAAGGATTCATTTTTAGCCAGTTGATAAATGCTTCTGAATTAGGAAAAACTTTTCCGCTGCTTTTCTCATTTTTATTCCAGTAACGCCATTTATTCAATTCATCAATTGATAGTGGTACCATTTTAAAATCGATCAGCAATTTTAAAAGGTGTGCTTTACGCAGCCGCTTTCTATAATTCAACCTGCGGGCCTGTCTGTGTTGTCTGCGGTCGGAATTTTTACTCTCTTCTTTATCCCCTTTTCCAATGGTATCCTTCTTAACACCTTCCTGAAATATCCGAACTCCGGCATCTAAAACCTTTTGGTTATCTTTGTCAATAATTGCCCAACCTATGCTGTTGGTGCCCAAATCGAGGCCTAAAACTTTTTTTGTCATATTTTTTGTTTTATTGATGTGATTGTTTATATTTGCATCCTAATCTTATCACAACAAGGCTATATGCCGAAGGACATTTGATCCTATACTCCCGCTTCGGTGGGAGTTTTTGTTTTCAGATGATTCTATTCTGATTTGATTGAATCTTACTTTTATATGTCCTGAAATTGTAGCAACAGATTTATTAATAGTCATTTTTACATTTTTTATTTCACATTTCACACTAACTCATCTAAAATTCAACACCCTATGCACTAAGCATTGGTGCACATTTCATCCGCCTGCTCCATCCTGGCTAAAATGCGACCTTGGGTAGCAAACCAGCTCTGGCCTACCCGACAAAAAAACAAGCGACTGCCTGGCAGCAGTTTAAGTGCATCAAAAATAAGATATGTTTTTTAAAAAGCAAAACTAAAGCGGGTTTAATGTGGTATGCTGGCTGTAATCTGACAAGTCAGGGCGATACCTGCCAAGTAAGTGCACTTCTTCATATTTCACATTGCTCTTATCACTCCTCCTTCTCAGCTGTTCCCAACTTGGGATTATTCCACATACGGTACATGCTTAGGCCAAGAACATGTATGTAAATGCCCGACACAGTTATGCAAACCCAAGAGATGACAGTGCAATGTTAAAATACAAATAGACAAGCTGACAATACGTCGGTGTAAATGCAAAATACAAGACTGCAAAGCCATAAATTAAGACTGCAAACACAGCATACAATGATGTAAAGCCATGATACAGTGCTGCAATTGCATCATACAACAAAGTATTCCCAAAACCGGAAATGCAAGCGCAAAATATGGTGCTGCAACGGAATTATCATACAAGTAGCTGGCTAAAACGGAGCAGTACCACATCGATATATCAGTTCAGGATTAGGCACTGACTATTACAATATTGTATTTATCTTGTATGACTCCTAAATGATTCCAAGCAAGCAAAACTCTGCCCATCAGTAAGCAAATCATGTCTTGCATCAATCCAAAGCCGTAAAACAATGTCGCAATACAGAAGTGCCATATTCAAACTAAAACCTCTAATGGCTACAATGAATTCGACCTGCATAAATTCCTGTATTATGCTTTGTTGAAATATCACCAATACAATTCATTCAAGTTAAATAGGGCCTGCTGAAAAACACCTAACACATTGATATAATTT
>JBFWIF010000104.1:0-7263 GCA_050256135.1 Acidaminococcaceae bacterium
GGGTCCTGCTAAGTAATCAGTCCACAAAGGCTTGAACGAAGTAAAAGCCAGCGTCATTTAGGCGCTGGCAGTAATAAGCCCTTATAGGGCTAGTGCAAACCACCCGTTTCACGGGTGGTTATTTTTTTTGTTCAGCAGGAAATATGATGAGTCACGGCGAATGAATATTACCGGATAATTTGATTCTTAATATATTCATGGAGGAGATAGAGATGACAGAACAAGAATGGAATGAATATGTAAATTTTGCTTCCGGCGGCGAATGGCCTATACCGAGAGGTATGATCAGTGATTATAATAATTGGCTGTGCCGTTCTATTGTCGGCAGAGCGTTGTATTTCCGCGATAAGGTTGAGGAGGCCATGACGGTTCTAGCCACTGTTGTTGATGTTCAACCATCAATGGAAAAGGCGGAAAAAGGGATGTCGGAAGCCGAACACAAAATTCTTTGCCTCCGCGATATTGCCAAAATTATCTGGGGTTTGACCAAAAATACTGAGGTGGCGCTTAATTATTGGGACCAAGCCATTGATCTTTGCGAAAGATATCAATATCCGTTTGTGAGTGTGGCGCGGGGTGAAATAAGCTATGGCCGTCTTATTATGCTGGTGGCTGCCGGCCAGGAGGAGCAGGCTTGCAACGAAGCACGTGTTATGACCGGTAAAGAACGTTTTGAACGGGAGGGTATCAACAGCTACCGTTACTTTGCTTATCGTTTCCTGGCGGAGCGTGAACATGCCAAGGGTAATGTTCAAAAGGCGGTATTGCTTTATGAAAAGGCTTTCTGCTATTATCCGAAATCGGCTGAGGGCGAACGCGATTATGCTGCCGCAGCTCAAATGACAGATCCGGAAGAGCGTTATGCAAAGTATCAGCATATGAGCTCCATGCAATATTTGCAATGGGAGATAACCTGCTGATTAATCGAATGATTAAAACATTTTAAATACAAGCAGCCCTAAACTTGGTAGAATTATTACATATTGCATTATCGTAATTATGCGGAGGGGAAGGTTTGAGGGCATGTTTTTAAAGAAAAAATTGATAGTTGTGGGCTTGGCTTGTTCGTTGGCGGTTCCTGCTATTGCTTCTGCCGAGGGTTTCGGCATCAATGAGTGGAGTGCGGAAGGCGTAGCGATGGGCGGCGCGAGAATGTTTGCAGAGGATGATCCCGCGAACGTTGCATATAATCCAGCTTCTATTACTAAAGTTAAAGGTACTGCCTGGAAGTCAGGCGCAGTCTATATAAGTCCGCATGGTAAATATACGGCGGTAAAAGCAAGTGATGGCAGTATAGTTCCCGGCAAGAATGTTGTTCATCCTGGGATTTTGCCTTACTTCTACTATGTTGACCAGATTGATGAAAAACAGTGGTTTGGTATAGGGGCTTTTACGCGCTTCGGTATGATTTCGGAATTCGGCAAAGATTCTATTGTTGCCACTAATGCTTATTCTTCCGAGCTTAAGGGTATGAGCATTACGCCGACTTATGCCTGGAAACCCGATGCGAAAGTCAGTGCTGCTGTCGGAGCAGAAATCAATTATGTTGCTTTGGATTTAAAGAAGAAAATAGCTGGCGGAGCTTATGATTCTGAAACAGAAGGCGACACAACTGCTCTGGGTTGGAATGCGGCAATAAATTATGAATTCGATAGGAAGAATGAAATAGGCCTTGTTTATCGTTCGCGGATTACGCATACCATGGATGCAGACTTCACTTCTACATATAGTGCCTTGAATTCTAAGGCTCATGGAAAGGTTGTATTGCCGGATAGCTATGCTATTGGCTATAACCATAAATTTGATGATAAGACCAGAGTTGAATTGAATGGTACCTACACTAGGTGGAGTACATATGATAAGCTCTTGATGACCTTTGACAATGGTATGGTTAGTAATGACGCTAAGAATTGGAGCAATGGCTGGCGCTATGCGATTGGTTTAGAGCGCAAGCTGAGTGACAAATATACTTTGATGGCTGGCTTTGCCTATGATGGCTCCGTGATACCGGATGAACATGCTGATTTCATGATTCCTACCGGCAACAGACGCACTTATTCACTGGGTACCCAATATCATGACAAGAATCAGACTTTTGCTTTAACGCTTGGGCATCTTGATATAGGCGACAAGGATATAAGCCCAAAAACTGGTGACGGATTTTCCTCGGCGCATACTAATGGCAACTATGCCAAAGTAGTTGCGATAGGTTACGAGCGTAAATTATAATAATTGAAAATACGAGTTATTAAGAGCAATGCTTTTGACAAAGCATTGCTCTTTTTTTTACAATTTTTCGTTTAGGTTAACCATGATAATCTTAAAATACAACCAATGTATACGCGTCAGTGACCTTATCGGCGTAGCTATTATAACTCAGCGCTCCAATTCTTTAAAAAGAAAGAATTGCCAAGCGCGTGTCGAAGGCGGAGCAGAAAGGTTACTGACAAGTAACACATAAAACAAGCACTTGTCGAGGACAGAGAAGGAAGGCTACTATTGAGTGTTGATGGTACAAATTATTGTATTATAAGGTTTTGCAAAAAGACGCGGGAAAGCATACAATGTTACTGTAAAGATAGCGAATTTAGAAGGCGGGGAGGAAGACGACCATGGCGGTAATCTTTTATTTCAGCGGAACCGGTAACAGTTTGAACGTCGCCAATAAATTAGGCAAAGAACTGGGAGCTCGCGTTGAAGGAATCAGCGCTTATTTGCGTTCACCATATGCTGTCAAAGATGAACTCATAGGCTTTGTAACGCCTGTTTATTGTTTCGCTTTGCCGCCTTTGGTTAAAGATTTCTTACAAAAGGCAGAATTTAAGGCACCGCAATATTTATTCGGTGTCGCAACTATGGGAGCGATGGCCGGACAAACATTGAACCAGGCCGAGCATATCCTTTCGCAGCGCGATATCAAATTGCATGCTGGCTTCAAGTTGGCGTTGCCGGACAGCAGCATAGTCTTTCCTTCACCAGTGAAACTCAAAGAAGAAATGCTGAAAACAGAAGCAAGTAAGGTTTTAGAAATTACCACAGCGGTAAAAAAGCGCGAAGAAAATAACCAAAGAAGTTCATTCTTATTTGTAGGAAATATGGTAGAAGCCGTTGGCTGGTGGGTAATGAAAAATATTTACAAAACTGACCATAAGTATGCTGCCGAAGATAGATGCATTGGCTGTGGACTCTGCGCAAAAATTTGCCCTATGAACTGCATTGAGATGAAAGAAGAATATCCGGTATTTGGTGAAAACTGTGCCAATTGTTTTGCTTGTGCCCAGTGGTGCCCTCAAAACGCTGTTTATTTAGGCAAACTGATCCCTGACCAAAAAACGAAGTATGTTCATCCTGGCATTACTGCCGGACAGATGGCGGAACAAAAAAACAAAGAAGGATATTAGAATAAGGCAATATTTTCGAAATTTTGCGGTTGGTGGTTATCTTTGGAGGCTTTAGATGACAACCGACCGCTTTTGTTATAGAATAAAATAAACTTTGTTAAAATATTAATTATTTATAGGGGTGTATATGCATGAATGAGTATAAACCTGTTACAAGTGAAGTAATTGAGGCCTTAAAAGCTGCTGTTGGCAGTGAATATGTTTTTACCGAATCGGAGAAACTTGACGCCTATAAAACAGACGAAGAAACTAACCCGCATTATTTCCACCTGCCGGAGGCAGTGGTTTTACCGAGCAGTGCGGAAGAGGTTGCTGCCGTTGTGAAGCTTGCTAACCAATATAAATTTCCAATCACGGTCAGGTCCGCAGGAACCAGCTTAGCTGGTGGTGCTATTCCCGTCTGCGGTGGTATCGTGCTCTTGCTTGAACGCTTGAACAAAATTCTGGAAGTTAACCATGATGCTATGTATATGGTGGTAGAGGCTGGCGCACTTACAAAAGAAATTCAGGAAATAGCAAATAAAGAAGGATTGTTGTATGCTGGTGACCCCTGCAGCGCTGACAGCTGTCTGATTGGCGGCAATATTGCGACCAATGCCGGTGGCAATAAGGCTGTACGCTATGGCACTACACGAAATCAGGTTTATGCAGTTGAAGTAGTTACACCAACGGGCGATATTGTAGAAATGGGCGCACGCTTGCAGAAAAAAACCACTGGTTATTGTCTAGAGCAATTACTGATCGGAAGTGAAGGTACTTTGGGTATTATTACCAAGGCTACTTTGAAGCTGCAGCCGCTGCCGCCATATCGGTTTGATCTGCTGGCGATTTTCACCGAAGTTGAAAAAGCCATTGATATCGTTCCGAAAGTAATTAAAGCGGGCATTACGCCGACCAGCGTGGAATTCATGGATAACAGTTTTGTGCGTTCTACCAATGATTATTGTGAAAGCCGTTTGCCGCATTATGAGGATGGCAACTATGTCATCATTACGGTAGAAGCCTTCAGTGAAGATGAGCTGGACAGCAAAATGGAAGTGCTCGACACTCTGTGCAGTGAAAATGGTGCCGTTGAGGTTTTGGAAGCGGATGAAAGAGTATGGAAACTGCGCCGCAGCTGTCAGGAATCGGTACGAATCATCAGTCTCGTCAGCATTACGGATGATTTAGTCGTGCCTTTGGATAAAATTGCAGAAACCATTAAATTCGTCATGGAAACCGGCAAGAAATACCCATTCAAAGTTATGACGCTTGCCCATGCGGGCGATGGCAATCTGCATTTTGTTCTCTGCAAATGCGAACTTGCTGATGAGGTTTGGGAGAAAGAAGTTGCCAAGTTCCATGCCGAGGTTTATGAATATGCTTATGGCATTGGCGGGCGTTTGTCGGGCGAACATGGCATCGGAGTAAAAAAATTAGATGAACTGGAAACTTATACTGCACCGGGTGAGCTATTAGTGATGAAAACTATTAAAAAAGCAATGGATCCGAATAATATACTGAATCCTGGCAAATTGCTTAAAATTTAAGAAATTTTGAAAGAGCAATGTTCCATTGGAACATTGCTCTTTTTCTGTGTAAATATTTTTCTGTAAGTGACAATTTTGGGCTTTTGGTGTAAAATGAAAAAGCAAGTTCTTTCAGAAAAACAATTAAATTAGTAGGAGTGTAGAATGGAATGAGTAATTATAACAATGTCACGGAAGAAGTTATTTCAGCACTTAAAGCTGCTGTAGGCGAAAACTATGTTTACAGTGATCCCGAGAAGTTGAATCAATATAAGACAGACGAAGAAACTGATGTTCGTTTTCATCATTTGCCTGAAGTTGTTGTTGCTCCGGCTAATACTGAGGAAGTTGCAGCTGTTATGAAGATTGCCAACGAATACGTTATTCCGGTAACACCGAGAAGTGCCGGAACCAGCGTATCATGCGGAGCGATTCCGGTTTGCGGTGGTATCGTTCTTTTGATGGAACGTATGAATAAAATATTGGAAGTTAACGAAGATGCCATGTACATGGTAGTTGAAGCTGGTGCCAGAACAGTAGAAATTCAGGAACTGGCTAATAGCAAAGGCCTTTTGTATGCTGGTGACCCTTGCAGCTCCGACAGCTGTCTGATTGGTGGTAATATTGCGACTAATGCCGGCGGCAATAAAGCTGTTCGCTATGGTACGACCCGCGATCAGGTTTATGCAGTTGAAGTAGTTACCCCAACAGGTGATATCGCTAATTTGGGTGCACGCCTGAAGAAAAAATCAACTGGTTATTGCATGGAACAAGTGGTTATCGGCAGTGAGGGAACTTTGGGCATCATAACAAAAGCAACCCTTAAACTATTGCCTCTTGCTCCTTATAAATTGGATATTCTAGCAATTTTCACTGATTTAAATAAAGCTATCGATATTGTTCCTGTTTTAATCAAAGCAGGCCTCAATCCGACCAGCGTTGAATTTATGGCTAATGAATTTGTGCGTTCTGCCAGCGATTATTGCGAATTGAAATTGCCTCATTATGAAGACGGCAACTATGTTATTATTACTGTTGAGACATTTAATGAAGATGAACTGGAAACCAAAATGGAACAGTTGGATGAATTGTGTAATGCTAATGGCGCAACTGATGTGCTGGAAGCAGATGACAGGGTCTGGAAGATCCGTCGTAACTGTCTGGAGTCTACACGCGTACTGAGCTTGGTCAACTCTTCTGATGATCTGGTTGTACCTGTCGAACAAATTGCTACGACTATCGAACATCTTACAGAAGTTGCAAAAGATTATCCTTTCCAATTGTTTACGCTTGCCCATGCCGGTGATGGCAATCTGCACTTTACAATGCTGAAGGGCGATATGAGTGATGAGATGTGGGAAAGTGAATTAGAGCGTTTCCATGCGGAGGCTTATCCTTATATTTACAGCTTAGGCGGCAGACTTTCCGGCGAGCACGGCATTGGTGCCAAAAAATTAGCGCCGATGGAAAAATATACTGATCCTGTCGAAATGAAAATGATGAAAGCTATTAAAAAAGCTCTTGATCCGAACAACGTTTTAAATCCGGGTAAAGTATTCAACATGAACTGAAAATAGAAACAAAAGACGCCTGCTTGAATAAGCAGGCGTCTTTTGTTTCTATATGGCCTCAATCAGAGCCATTTGCGATTTTTGAAATTCCTATACAGGAAAAGGGAAATAATACCCATGAAAGTAATGCATATGGGATAACCCCACTGCATGCGCAGTTCCGGCATATAGTCGAAATTCATGCCGTAGACGCTGGTTATGAAAGTCAAAGGCATAAAAATCGTCGAAATCAAGGTCAAGGTCTTCATGATTTCATTGGTACGTATGTTGATGTTTTCTGAATTAATTTCAATTAGCATGGTAATCGATTCGCTATATATTTCGCACGATTCCGCCAGTTGCTCGATGTGGTCACTGAGATCAGTAAGGTAAGGATCAATGCCAGGCAGAAAATAGTTGTCGCGTTTAAAACGGAGATCAGTGACAAATCTGCGCATGGGCACGATTATGCGTCGTGCCATGGCGATATCATGTTTGAGAGTGGTCAATTCTTCCTGAGGGGAAAATTCTTCTTTGGAGTTCAAAAGTTTATTTTCCAATCGATCCAAACGCTGGTGCAGATGTTCCATAATGGCAAAGTGACCATCAATAAGATTATCCAGCAACATGTAAAAGACATAGCCCTTATGTGTATAGGGGTATTTAAGTTTAGGGATTCGGTCGCGGACTCCGTGAAAACTGTCATTGACTGGAGGTTGGAAGGAAAGAATATAGTCAGGCCCTAACAGAAGTACGATGTGTTCTGTGTGTAAGCGTTTACCATGCCCGGCAATAATTCTTTTG
>JBFWIF010000105.1:0-7256 GCA_050256135.1 Acidaminococcaceae bacterium
ACATAACATATTATAGAAACCAGTATGGGTTATTACATTAATCCATTGGTCAGCGTTTTAATGGGGGTCTTTTATCTACATGAAAAACTTGATAACTCTATTAAGGCGGCAGTTATACTAGCAACAATAGGGGTAGGCAGTATGGTGTGGAGTGTTGGCGTCTTTCCTTGGATTTCCATTAGTCTTGCCTTGAGTTTTGCTCTTTATGGCTTAATCAAGAAGACATTGGTCGTGGAAACCATGACAAGTATTATTCTGGAGACTATTGTAGTTTCCCCTATTGCTCTTGCTTATCTCTATTATCTCGCTGATATGGGCAATGCTGCCTGGCAGCACAGTGATATCTCCACGCTCTTACTTTTGGCAGGTGCCGGTGCAGTTACAGCTACACCGCTTATTCTGTTTACGGCTGGTGCCAAACTCTTGCCTTTAAGCATTGTTGGTTTTTTACAATATGTGTCTCCGACTATTACTTTACTGCTGGGCATCTTTGTTTATGGTGAAGAATTTACTATTAATCATCTACTGTCTTTTGGTTGGATTTGGCTTGGCTTATTAGTCTTTTCTTTTGCCCAATTTCGCAAACGCTGACCCAATATCTTGTGTTCAGTGGAAAAAGTGGATAATATCAACAAAGTTATCCACAGGCTGTTGATAAAATTGGGAAAAACAGTGTATAAAAATAGGAATATTAAAGATTTTGGTGAAAAATTTGGGAAATAATGTGGAAATATCAAAAGATATCCACAAAAAACAGTTGATAAGTTGTTAATAACGGTTGATAACTTTTGTATAAATTATTAGCGAACTACAATATATAGTAAAAATCAAGCAAACTTATCAACTATTAAATGATTTTATAGGACTTGCATCAAATGGCTCATATGTAGATAATATTTAAGAGAGCATTTTATACGAAAAGTTACATAAATGGAGGATAAGATTTATGGCAATTAAACAAATTGGGGCAATAAAAGCAATGGAAGTTGCAAGCGAAGGAAAAATTATGGAGGCTTCACTCAGCGAAATCAGCGGCGGTTGGCTGGCTTTGGCAGAAACGTTGCAAGGTAGAAAATTAGTTTGTGCGGTTACCAAGGAATGTCAGGGCATTGCTATGTTCAAAGCAGAGGCCGAAAGCATGGAGAATGGTATAATAACAAAAATCATGGGCCTTAATTCAAATAATGCCGCTGCTTTACGCCGCCTTGTCAAATGGACGGGACCAACAGCTTGTGGGACCAAAGGCTTGAGCATAGGCTTCAGTGATTGGCTTGGTTGTGCTGAGGAGTATTTGACACCTTTTTTTAGCAAAAAACAAATAAAACCTGTTTTAGTTGAATACACACCAGCTGATTGCAGTTTGCTGCAGCGTAATTTTTTGGAAGCAATTGATGCAGCTACCTGGGCAGTTTTTGCAACCGGTTACAAAGAGGGTTATGCTGCCAGCGCAACACGGCTGACTTCCGAAGAGGATCTTGTGAAAGCATTGCTTTATGGTTACAGCATGCTTGGTCTGGATTTCTCCGATAAAATCAATCTGGAAATCGAGGGATTAACGGATCTTGCGGTAGAAGAACGCTATCTGGAATTGCCGCAGGAATTCAGAGATGCCGTGGAAGGTTCCTACCTTGCCGGACCGGTGAAAGCTGGCAATGAGACACTGCATTATACGCCTGCAGTTTTAAGACGCATCGTTTTGGAGTATGGTGAAGTCATTATGCATGCTCAATCGATGTATAATTCTTATTTGAAAAATACGCCATGGGATATCGATTTTGAATTATTTTTATCGAAAAAAGGCAAAGCCATCACACCGGAAGAACATTATCTGGTTGGCTATGAACTTACACGTAACAAAGTAAAATTGACTGCTATAGGGTTGGATGCTGTTATCGAAAACAAAGCGCTGCAGGAGGATATTGCTGTTCATGCCGCTATTGCAGAAGCTTGCGATTACCGTTTAAGCATTGCCAATGCGGATTTGTTTGCAGGAGATTTCAGTGGAATTGCCAAGGTATTGAAAGGCAGGGTTTATTTTAAATTCGAAAATGTTTTGTGGCTGAGTGCTTTACAGTGTATTGGAGAAAAAGAACCAGCATTGTTAGCTGAGATGGCTGCTTTTGCAAGCATTACTTCAGCTAAACTTGCTGACATAGCGCCTGCCTCAGAAACCGGAAAACTATATGCCGGCCTTTACGGAAAGTTATTGTCGCCAGCTGACGGTAACTTTGCAGCAAAAATAAAGGCTGTTTTGAATGATAATTCAGACACATATCGTGAAAAAATTACAATAATTATGGAAAAATATTTAAAAAGTTGCTGATTTTCCGAAAAAGTGTTACTTGCTTTACAAATATTTTTCTTATAAACAATTGACAAACAATCAACTAAATAGGATAATATCTTTAACTTCATAGATTTATTTAAAGGTTATGATTGGGAAGAAAGACAGGAAGCAAAGTTACAGAGAGCCGATGGTTGGTGGAAATCGGCACGGAGCCCTGGTCGAGTAAATCACCCATGAACTCGTCAGCGAAAGGGAAGCTAAGTAGCATGATGCGTAACAGGCGCGTTAGGTCTGAGCCGGTTGATGGACTGGTGCAAATAAGTAATAAATTAGGGTGGTACCGCGTATTTTACGCCCCTGCTTAGGCAGGGGCGTTTTTTATTTTCCCCAACTGTCCATCACAAAACACAATTCGAGGAGGTATTACAATGTCAGACACTTTAGTAGTAAAAGCAAAAAATGAAGAGACCTTGTTGCCGAGGGTTCTGCGCGTGTTGGCACAGCAAGGCTTGGGTGTGAGAGATTTGCGTATGAGTACTTCGAAAGACGCAAAGGAATTGGAACTGCGCATTACCTTATTTTCAACCTGTGCTGAGCAGGCTGTGAAGGTTTTAGCCAAGCAAGTTGCCGTTATGGCAGTTTCCTTGGGTTATTCAGTACAAAAAAGAGCTATTTGATTACAGTAGAGAAGGGGAATTAAACGTATGAAGCTATCAGGAGCGCAAGCAATCGTAAAAGTTTTATTGGAACAAGGTGTGGATACGGTTTTCGGTTATCCCGGCGGCCAGGTCATACCCTTATATAACGCTTTGTACGACGCCCCCTTGCATAATGTTTTGACAGTACATGAACAGGGTGCCATTCATGCCGCTGACGGGTATGCGCGTGCCAGCGGTCGCACAGGGGTCTGCATTGCTACATCAGGTCCGGGAGCTACTAATATTGTGACAGGTCTCGCAACGGCCTATCTTGATTCTGTGCCATTAGTTGCTATAACAGGTCAGGTACAGGTTCAGCATCTTGGCCGTGATTCATTTCAAGAAATTGATATTGTCGGTGTGACAATCCCGATAACTAAATATAATGTGCTGGTACGCAGGTCCGAAGACTTGCTGCCGACCTTACGACAGGCATTTCGCCTTGCTCAGGAAGGACGTCCAGGTCCTGTGTTGATTGATATACCAAGCAGTATTCAGAGCGGTGAAGTAGAATGGACAGAGCCGGCAGCAGAACAAATGAGTGAGCCGGTGCCAGAAAATATGGAAGACGTGCTGAAAGCAGCAGCGGTAACCATCAATAATGCCGAACGGCCAGTGATGCTGGTCGGCGGCGGTGCTGTGCACAGCGCCGCTGAAAAAGAAGTTCTGGCTTTTGCCAAAAAAACAGGTATGCCCGTAGTCAACACCCTAATGGGTTTAGGAGTTTTCCCGGGCAGTGATGAACAAGCGCTGGGCCTTACTGGTATGCATGGTCATATAGCATCTAATATGGCTGTTGCGAACGCTGATGTACTAGTGGTGGCGGGTAGCCGTTTCAGCGAACGCGTTACCGGTGACCGTAACCGTTATGTTTCCAAAAAGACAATTATTCAACTTGATATAGATCCATCCGAGGTTGATAAAAATGTGATGACAGCACTGCCGCTAGTTGGCAATCTGAAAGATACGCTTACTTTATTGACAGCAAGAGTCAACAAACTGGAGATAAAACCTTGGTGGGAATCAATTCGTGCCTGGGGGGAAACAGAAGACCAATCAGCCAAGAAAGGTGATAAACTAACAGCACCTTGGCTGATGACAGAGCTTAATCGCAATTATCAAGGCACAGATACCATCTTTGTAACTGATGTTGGTCAGAATCAGATGTGGGCTGCGCAGCATTTAATCATTGATGAGCCAAGGCATCACTTAACTTCCGGAGGCTGTGGCACAATGGGCTATGGCTTGCCGGCTGCTCTCGGGGCAAAATTGGCGAGAAAGGAAGCACAGGTGGTGCATATCGCCGGCGATGGCGGTTTTAAGATGACTGGCATGGAGCTTTATACAGCTGTCAATGAAAATCTCCCGTTGGTAAGCATTGTGATTAACAACTGTTGTCTTGGTATGGTCAGACAATGGCAGGAAATTTTCTATGACAAACGTTATTCCTCGACAATTCTAACGCCGTTCGATTTTGTAGCCTTTGCACGTTCCTGTGGTGCCGAGGGCATGACAGCTAAAACCTGTGAAGAATTCAAGACTGCACTCGCGCAGGCAAAAGAGGCCAAAAAGCCTTTTGTGATAGAAGCAGTAATTGATCAGGGTGATCTGGTTATTCCGATGGTGGCACCTGGCGCTGTTTTGCAGGATTTTGTCGATCCTGGACAAAAATAAATTGCTAAAAAACGGTTATGTCGGTATTCAGGAAGAAATTTCCTGCGGTCAAATATCGTCATAGCCGCTTTTTTTATCTATTGCTTGCAATCAGATGAAACTAATGATACAATTACTAGGCTGTATATATTAATTTATATACTTCTTCTGCTCCCATGAGGAGCCAAAGTCCAAAGGAGGAGGTGATTTCGTGAAAGCATACGAAGTCATGTACATCGTTAAACCAGTTGAAGAAGAGACTTTTGAAGCACTTGTGACAAAATTCGACGCTTTGATTACTGCAAACGGTGGAACTGTAGAAAAAACTGACCGGTGGGGTAAAAAACGTCTGGCCTATGAAATCAAAGATTTTGTAGAAGGCATTTATGTCCTCGTAACGTTCAACGCAGAACCAAAAGCTGTCAAAGAACTTGACCGTGTCATGAAGATTACCGATGATATTCTACGCCACATGATTATTAGAAAAGGCGAATAAGCCAAGGAGGTAACTATATTATGAATAAAGTTATACTCATGGGCCGTCTAACACGTGACCCGGAAGTACGTTATACGCAAAGCGGTAAGGTAGTTTGCCAGTTCACTTTAGCGGTAGATCGTTTTACTACTAATCAAGAAGGACAAAGAGAAGCTGATTTTATTAACATCGTAGTATGGGGAAAAGTCGGCGAATTATGCGGGAATAGTCTGACAAAGGGACAAAGAGCACTTGTTGATGGCAGGCTTCAGATTCGCAGCTATGAGGCGAAAGATGGAAGTGGTAAACGCTGGGTAACGGAAGTTATTGCGAACAGTGTACAATTCCTTGATCGCAAAGCAAGCGGTGCTGGAACTCATGAACAGGGAGCTTCCAAAGGTGAGATGGAGTCTTTCGGCTCACCGGTAGCTTTTGATGAAGAAATCCCATTCTAAAAAATGGAGGTTATGCGAATGAAACGCGAAAGAGGCAGAAAACCCAGAAGAAAAGTTTGTAGCTTCTGTGTTGATAAAGTTGAAGATATCGATTATAAGGATGTTGCAAAATTGCGTCGTTATGTTACTGAGCGCGGCAAGATTTTACCACGTCGTATTTCCGGTAACTGTGCAAAACATCAAAGACAACTTACAACTGCAATTAAACGTGCGCGCAATGTAGCATTGTTGCCGTTTACTTGTGAATAAGCATATTACAGACAAAGCATCTTGACTTTAATGTCAAGGTGCTTTTTTTATAAATAGTAATTTCTAAAAACCGCACAGGAATTCCTGAATTTTCTGTCGAATATACTTCCATAGTTTTTTGTGCGGGTTTATCTGTAATAATGGAATTATCTTTACTTGTGAAAAATAATTTTATCCTTACTGAGCCCGCAATGATTGGAGGGGGTTAAGGTGAAGCTGGTAAAATGGTCAGGGGTATTTTTGTTGATGCTGGTGTTATTTTTATTTATGACAGGAAAAACATTTGCCTGTACCGAGATTTATCTGAGTTCTGAAGGTGCGAGTAGCGGCATATCAGCAAGAAATTTTGATTTTATGGATGGTCGGGGATTTATCAAATATTCGCCTGCCGGTGTCCAGAACAGCTCTCAGCTTGCGAATGATAAAAATGAAGTTTTAACATGGAAAAGCAAGTATGCTTCACTCAGTTTCAACAGCTTTTTCGATCAAATAGGCGCAGAAAAAGGAAGCACATTTATTGTAGCTGGCATTGATGGAATCAATACGGAAGGACTAAAAGTAGGCACGTATTTTTCAGATGCAGCGGCTTTTTCTGCTGTTAAGAATGCCAAGGTACTTGATGTTGGCATGGTTATGCAATATCTTCTTGATAATTTCCAATCAGTTGATGAAGTTTCTGCTGATTTAACAAGCGGCAAATATAACGTTATTTCACTGCCGACTCAGGAACTTGAAATAAAACCCCACTTTTTCCTGCATGATGCACAAGGAAAATCAGCAATAATAGAATTCCTTAACGGCAAAGTTAAGGTAGTTAAAAATCCAGATATTCCGGTTCTCACCAATTCTTCCTATGCAGAATCCAGAGAACAACTAAAACTTTATCAAGGTTTTGGCGGAGAAAAACCAATTCCAGGCGGCAAAGAATCACAGGAACGTTTTGTCCGTGCTGCCTATTATTGGAAGCAGCTGCCAAAGGTTGACAGCGCTGTCGAAGGTATCAGGGATGGATTCTCACTGATGCAGCTGCCGGCAGTATCACCTGGTTTCAGTGAGGGACAAACGCAGTGGACTATTATCACCGATATTAAGGCAAAAAAGATTTATTTCCGGACATTCAACAATCCAGACGTTGCTTTTATTGACTTGGATAAAATTGCTAAAGCAGCCAAAACATCGAGCGATATTGATTTGTTAAGAACGGATTTGGGCGGAGATATCAGTAAGATGTTTTCTGTAAGTGAAGAATTCTGCCCGGAGAGTGTTCCGGCAGCACCGGATTACGCAGATAAGAAGAACTGGGCCGAATTGCCGCCCTCAGGCAATGAAAAAACGGTAGATGTTTTCTTTGTCCATCCGACAAAATATTTCTTCCCCAACACTTGGAACGAAAGCATTGAATTCGGGCGTCAGAATGCAAAGGTAACGGGAAGCATGAA
>JBFWIF010000106.1:0-7168 GCA_050256135.1 Acidaminococcaceae bacterium
TTAGATTTTCTGCATCTTCAAACGCTTCCGGATGGGCAATATACATAGCCTCAAAAGGCGCATATTTTTCGCCTAATTCCAACATTCTCCGCAAAGTTTTCGTTCTTGTTCTGACTTTATCCGCAATGGTCAGCTCACCCTTTTTGTTCAGATAAACAATCGGGCGAATGCCAAGTAAATTACCCACTAATGCACCAACAGCCCCTATTCTTCCGCCTTTTTGCAGATAATTCAGAGTATCAATGCTAAAAATTGTTTCCGTTCTTTGGGCCAAATCATTAGCATAGGCCTCAATCTCATCCATATCTGCGCCGTTTTCAATATATTCCAAAACAGCCATTGCCATCCCTGAAACAGCATTGGCAGTAGTCAAACTATCAACAACGCGTATATCCGCGCCTGGAACTTCCTTGATTACCTGCTTGGCAGCCAGACGTGCTGTTTGGACAGTGCCGCTGAGAACACCATCTATAGCTATTACCAGTATTTTTTTCCCCTGTCCTGCCAAATCTTTAAAAATTGCCAAAAATTCGCCAAGTGGTGGCTGAGAAGTTTTTGGTAGTTCACCAGTCGCATCTACCAGGGCGAACATTTCTGCCAAAGATTTCTCACCATCACGCCATTCTGTTTTGCCATGTCGCACACTCAATTTTATTTCATGGCAGCGCTGATCATCTTTTAACGGGGTTTCACCCATGACAGCAGTACTATCTAATACAATATGTATATCATTGCGCACTAATATTCCTCCTAGCTAAGTACATTTAAGGCGGTAATGCGTTAATTAAAAACAGATCCAATTAATTGTAACATATTTGATCAAAAACCCCAACCCAAACTGTTACAATTGGTTAGCCAGAGATAATCTTATGCAGTTCTGTCAGCAACCCTTGATACGTAAAATCGGCTGGTAAAACAACCTTCTCTTGCCCAAATTGCCAGCATATTTCTGCTGTAGCTGGATTTTTACAAAGAAAGGTTGCCTCAATTCGAGCTCTGCGCAACAAATATTCAGCCTCCCGCGGTGTATTAAGCAAAAAAACCGTTTCTTTTGCTCCTTGTATTTTGAAAGACGACCCTTCCCTCTTCGTAAATACCATATTCACTGCAGACGAAAGACCAGACCATTCTTGCCCATCCACCGCAGCAATAATTTCTCCTGCTTTTCCAAAAGCACTATTTTTATGTAAAAATAAAGGTTTTACCGGAATATAATCCGTTCTTATGCCATGCTGCAATAATAAGGCCGCCGTACTGAAATCCTGCGCGGCAATCTTGATAGTTTCTATTGGCAGTAAATCATTACAACAAGACAAAAATAGCCTGACGGAGTCAGGAGTAGAAAAACAAAGCCACGCTATTTTCCGCAAAAATTCTCTGCTTATAGCCGGCTTATTTATAACGAACCTTTGGCTTACAGCCAATAATTCATGCTCTATATTGTTTTCCTGCAACATTCGCGCCAAACAAGGCCTGTTCATATCGCCGGAAACATCTTTTTCACACACAATGTATACTTTTTTAGGCACCATAATCCCCCCTAAAACTCGTTTTCATTATAGCACATACCTTAAGTCGTACTCAAAAAAAGGCAAAAAAAAAAGCCCTTACTAGAAGGGCAAAATGAGGGGCTGATTCATTACTTTTTTAGTATAACATCTTTGTATACAATATGCAACAGCCCTATTAAAATATTTTTGTTATTTAAAATCTTCTCCCAAGTAGACAACACCTTCGGTATCGGCATCTGGATTACGTGATATCCGCATAGAGTAACTGAACGGTAAAGTAGAAAGTTTGCTTACTACCCAACCATCAGTATTTGTTGCAACTACCTGCGTAGCAGAAATTCTTTCACCAGTACCAGTAACAGCAACAACAAAACCAGCTTCTTCTGCAAGACTGACAGCTTTGTCAAGAGCCTCAGCCCTGCCGCTGCAATTGATTATTTTAAGCGAAACACTGCGTTTCGCAGGCTGCTCAGATGGTTGCTGTTCACTTGCAGTTACTGTTTTTGACTTGGTAGTACCTTTCTTATTGCTATCTGTCGTCTTTTTATTGTCAGCGGTAAGACTGGCCTTTTTAGTTGTATCTGAAGTTGTCTTACGTAAAATCTTGACTGTCTTATCGGTTTTCTCGTCTTTGGTAACTTCAAGCTTATCATCAGGAACTATTTTTTTATACTCTGCTTCAAATTTTTCTGCTGCCATCCGATATTTGTCACTCATGGTAGCACCCTGCATATCAGCCATCAATTTACGCAAGTCAGTCATATCCGGAACCCAATAGCTTATTTCATCAATGTAGACAGGTTCTCCTGGCACCATAGCCATATTAAGCCCTTTTTGTTCCTTCATAG
The DNA here is from genome assembly GCA_050256135.1 of Acidaminococcaceae bacterium. GTDB lineage: Bacteria > Bacillota > Negativicutes > Acidaminococcales > Acidaminococcaceae > RZYP01. The sequence continues at coordinate 2,360 of JBFWIF010000106.1, forward strand.
TGGTATTCATTGCCTTAGCAAGTTTTGCCATATCAGTAAGAGGCATATCAGTTTTTACCATTGTCAGCAATTCCTTGACCAGGCCTGGCATTTTGGTAATAATCTGCGTCGAAGTTACCTTCTCATAAATAGCAGCCATAAAATGCTGTTGGCGTTTTATACGGCCGATGTCTCCCTCTTCATCACGATAGCGAACATATTGGATAGCAGTTTTTCCATCCAAATGCTGACGTCCTTTTTGCAAGTCAATGACGAGATTATCATAGGGATCCTCATAATACATGTCTTTTTCCACATCAATATCAATGCCGCCTATCGCGTCTACCAAGTCTTTAAAACCTCTGAAATCGATTACCACATAGTTATTGATCTGTATTCCCAAGAATTCCTCTACGGTCTGCTCAGTTAATTTATGACCTCCAAAAGCAAAAGCATGGTTAATCTTGTCCCAGCCACGTCCCGGAATCTTTACCATAGTATCCCGCGGAATAGACAGCAATGACACATTATTGCTTTTAGGATCCATCATAACAACAAAAAGAGTGTCAGACCTACCGGTATCTCCATTGCGTTCATCCACACCCATGACCACTATGTTCTTTTTCAGAGCCAATCTGTCAGCACGTGTCAGGGAATCTAATGACACACCGCCACCATTAGTAAAATATTCATACAAAACATAGCTAAGAACCAAAACTATTGCGGCTATAACTGCTATGGTTGTTTTGCCAAACTTCATCTGCACGTTTACGTCTCCTCTATTCTTCTGAGTCTTAATCACACAATTATACAAAAATTACGCTTTATCGTCAAAGAAATTTTCTGGCACTTCTTTTTTAAGTCTGCGTAAAAAACTATAAAGAATTCTAGCAGTTAAACCCCAGATAACATGGCCATCGTATTCATAGAAATATACATCATATCCTTTACGCTGCAGCCAACCGCGCGGATGACGGGGCAGCAAATCAAACGGAAAATCTTCTGTGGCTCGATTGGCAAGTTCCATATGCACTTTACGCGGATTTTGTTTAAACAATTCGGAAAGCGGCACCACAAATACCTCGCTCACCTCAGCACAGCTTGGCTTCACTTTATCTAAGTCCCAAATGTTACCAACATAAGGGTGAACTATAGGGCCAAGATGTGTAACCAAATAATCAAGTTCACCACAAACTATCATATCATCCGGTGTCAGATTAAGTTCCTCGCAAGTTTCTCTGACAGCTGTATCCTGCAAGTGACAATCTCCTTTTTCCTTTTTACCGCCTGGAAAACAAACTTCTCCTGGCTGCCAAGACAGAGATTTTGATCTTACCTCAAATAATACGCCCAATTTACCGTCTTTTTCAACCAAAGGCAATAATACAGCCGCTTCTGTTGGTCGGTCTGCTCTATCTATGCCGGCAGGTCTTCTTGCTAACATTGCCTGAACATATGCACATGCCCTTCCTTCACACGGAATTCCCATCTTATCCCCTCCATCTTTCCTTCTATTTTCTGTTTATTTGCTTCTTTTCCTGCTATAGAGTTTGGCGCAGTTAGCAAAAATTTATCATAATATTATTATAAAACGCCTGCTCATTAAAAAAATGAGCAGGCGTCACTGCACTGACATTTACGCGAACATTTCCCAAAGCGCAAGAGCTAACACACCTGGCACTCCAAAGAAACCCACAATCAAAGCTTTAATCACAGTTATGTCAATGTGAAATGCAAAAACAGAACCTATGAGGTTAATGAGCCACAAAGTTGCTCCACCGATAAGACCATTCCATACCAATTTAAACGGTAATGAAAAAATTTTAACCAAGAACAGCAGAATGACTACAGCCACAATATAGGGCAAAAAAACTGTAACCTCTGACATTTATAAACACCTCTTACATATTCCTTCTATTTTCCAAAGCTCTGGCAAGCGTCATTTCATCGGCATATTCCAAGTCCCCGCCAACAGGCAAGCCATGAGCAATTCGGCTTACAGTAACACCAAGCGGTTTTAAGAGTTGAGCCAAATAAACCGCGGTTGCTTCGCCTTCTACATCAGAATTGGTTGCAATAATTATTTCTCTTACCTGTTCCTGCTGCAAACGCACAAGCAACTCTTTAATTCTGATATTATCAGGGCCGATGCCATCAAGTGGCGACAATACACCGTGCAGAACATGGTAGACTCCTTTGTAGCCGTGACTGCGCTCCATTGCCATCAAATCCTGTGGTTGTTCCACAACACATATTATGGTTCTGTCCCTGTCTTTTCTGCCGCATATTTCGCACAACTCACTGTCCGAAAGATTATAGCAGACGGAGCAAAGTTTAATCTGTTGTTTAGCAGCAACAAGCGCTCCTGCCAATTGCCTTACTTCGGCCTCCGGCCTGTCAATTATATGGTATGCCAAGCGCAAGGCCGTTTTGGACCCAATACCTGGTAATCGCCGCAGCTGCTCATACAAGTCAGCCATAGGTTTAATCATTCGCATAATGTTCCTCTTTTGCTGATAATTACATCCCTGGCAGTTTCATGCCGCCCGTTATCTTGCTCATTTCACGCTCAGTCATTTCGTCAATTTTGCGCATAGCTTCGTTAACTCCAGATACAATCATGTCCTGCAGCATTTCCACATCATCCGGATCAAGAGCTTCCGGTTTGATCTTAATGCTTTCAATTTCTTTTTTGCCATTGGCAACTATAATCAAAGCACCGCCGCCGACAGTTGTTTCCACCGTGCGTGTTTTAAGTTCTTCTTGCATTTTCAGCATTTCTGCCTGCATCTTCTGTACTTTTTTCATCATTCCTTGCATATTTCCCATATTGCCCATTCCGTTAAACATCTGCATATCCTCCTTCTAACTGCTAACCTTTATAAATTGTATCAAATAGCTTCAACTATTAAAAGCAAAATTATAATTACTCCAAGGTACCACCAAAAATTTCTAAAGCTTTTTTCACTGTTGGATCAAGTTCCTTTTCCTTTTTTGTATTTTTTTTCGCAGGTATTGCCTCTTCGACAATGCATTTAAGGCTAACAGCTTCTCTGGAAAGTTCTAACATTACTTCTTCCATTTTTTGTTTGTAATCATGACGTTTCATGCGTTCACAGGAATAAGCCACTTTGAAAGCAACTGTCAGATTTTTGCCGTCAAACCCTTCTACAGAGCCACAAGAAGCACAAGCATGCAGCGACATCTTTTTATCAGCTTTGATTCTGGCAAGGGCTTTAGACCAAAGCTCTTCTCCTTCTGGTATCATTTCACTGCCAGAACCAAGTCTTTCAGGTTGAATTTCTTCTAAAGGTATTACCGTCGAAGATTCATCTGACTGTTCCGTAGCTGTCGTAATAATCCCAACAGATTGTTTTGGCTGTGCTGCCACGGATAGCACTGGTTTTTCTACAACAGGTTTTGCTTTCTTGACTGGTTCTTTAACAGAATGTCCTGGAGTTACTGGTGCTGCTACCAGCGTAACATCTTCCGCATTCTTACCGTCAAACAATCGTTCCAGTTTTTCTACCCTTGTCTGCAGTGCTTGCAAAGATGATCCATCCAATTTACATAAATCAAAAATACATAATTCTGCTGTAATTTTACCGCGCACCGCCCAACGCAATTCTTCCATTGCTTCGTGCAGCCGCTGCTGAGCTGCCACAATGCGTGTTTCCGTAAACAGAGATGCTAATTCTTGCAGTGCCTCTCTAGTATCAGTCAGATAGATTTCATCATAATTAGGCGCTGCCTGATATAAAAGTAAAGCCCTGAGATATTCCGACAATTCAGTCAGTATTTGTCTTACATCCTTGCCCTGCCCAATAAGTTCGTTCATCGTCAGCAGAGCCTGCGGCAAATCCTCTTCGCCGATAGCCTTAGCAAGTGCGCGTAAGCCTTCCCTGCCCACAATACCTAAAACAGAGCGAACTGATTCCACCGTAACTTTCTTGTCCATAACTGCACATTGATCCAATAGACTCAAGGCATCACGCATACCACCGTCTGCTTGAATCGCAATTAACCGCAAAGCATCTTTTTCCGCCTCTATATCGCTCTCGCTTGCAACTTTTATCAGATGTGCCTCTATTTCTTCAACAGTTACACGATGAAAATCAAACCTTTGACAGCGCGAATGAATAGTAGCAGGAATCTTATGCGGCTCAGTTGTTGCCAAAATAAAAACAACATGAGCCGGTGGTTCTTCCAATGTTTTCAGCAAAGCATTGAAAGCATCAGTAGTCATCATATGAACTTCATCAATTATATAAATCTTATACCGCCCGTTAACAGGAGCAAAAGCAACTTTTTCACGTAATTGACGTATCTCATCAATACCACGGTTGGAAGCAGCATCGATTTCAAAGATATCCATGGAAGTGCCTTCAGTAGCTCTCAGACAATTCTCACATTGATTACAAGGATGGGCGCTTGGTCCCTTTTCACAATTCAAGGCCTTAGCCAAAATTCTGGCAGTACTAGTTTTACCAGTGCCGCGTGGTCCGGTAAACAAATAGGCATGAGCAATTTTTCCCGTATCCAGAGCATTACTTAGCGCTGTGCGGATATGATCCTGGCCTACCAAAGCCTCAAAATCCTGCGGTCGCCAGCGACGATAAAGTGCTATATAGTCCACGCACTCACCCCTTTAAAAATTCTTTACTTAGTATTATACAATAAAAAAAACTCTACATATAGTTATTTGTACTGACCCCCAAAAGTTAGACCTAAAAAATCTAACGATTGGGGGTCGGTTTTTTTATGGCAAAATATAGTTTTGAATTCAAGAAACAAGTTGTACAAGATTATATAAACGGGAAAGGAGGTGCC
>JBFWIF010000107.1:0-6662 GCA_050256135.1 Acidaminococcaceae bacterium
AGACTTAATTCCGGAAAAATATCGTATAATCAGCGGTTAGTAACCGCATTAGCGGGATGTTTTATTATTTGAAAGTCGGGTCCAAGGTTTCCGTTAGCTAAAAGAGTCATAAAGATTAGCGATAAAGTTGATTCAGCACCTTGGTTGAGATTAACTCCGTCTTTTGTCAGAGCGTCATAGCAACCACCGGTAATGGTATCATAGAGAGAAAGTTTATTTATATTTTCGCCGTGATACCAGTTATGGGCAAGGGTGATTAATTCTTTGTATTCGTTTTTGCCTGAGACATTATAAGCCTCCCAGCAAGCGAAGGCAATTGATGCTGCATCAATAGGCTGTTGATCATAGCAGGCAGTGGGGCGGTTTCTGAAAGACCAGCCTTGATTACCTATAATATTCAGGTAGCCTTGGCTGAAGAGAATATCATTTAAAAACCCCAGGGTATCATAGGCTGCATTTAGACATTCTCTGTTGCCGTTGAAAGAATAAACACAGAAAAGAGACTGGGGCAGTATTGCGTTGCAATAAGTTAGATAATTTTCAAACCACCGCCAATTTTTGCTTTTTGTTTGAGCATAAAGGTCTAATAAATGGCGGGAAAGCCTATTTATAAGTTCAGGACGGACTGAATTGATTTCGGGGACGCGAGCTTTGCATAAGGCTATCAGAGTGTTGGCAACAGCACGTGGCGATGAAAAGCCACGTGCTGTTGCTATACCGTCTATTAAAAGCTGCCCCGCTTTTTCACTGATCTCCTGGCGTGGCGACTGCGTAGCGGCACTGCAAGCCATGAGAGCTCTGCCAATGCTGTCTTCTGAATCGAACTGCGAAGAATAACAGCCGTTCAACAAAAAATTACTCCAGGTTTTGTTGGTTTGTTTAGATTTTTCAAGATAATCAAGAAACAGCTTCTGATAATCATATTTACTGTCATCCATGTGCAAACTAACCATAAGAGCGCGGGCGTTATCGTCTAAAGTATAGCCGCTGCCAGGATCTGGATTGGTTTTTATGGAAAACTGCAAGAGACCGTTTTCGTCAGTCATGGCTAGCAAATGTCGATAATCTGGCATAGTTCATTACCTCATTTGGGAAATTCTCCTATAATTTTCAAGTGTTTTGTTGATAAAATGGCAATAGTTTTTTCCTATGTTCGGCCACGTTATGGTTTTGCCAAAATCAGCAGCATTATTTTCGAGTTTTTGCTGCAATTGGCGGTTGTCTAGTATTTGGCTCAGAAGAGAGGCTAGTTCAGCTGGGTCATTGCTCTGTGCCAAAAGGCCACGCTCGTTTGCTAATACTTCCTCGGCATAGGCATAAGCTGTTGAAACTATTGCGCGTCCACAGCCCAGAGCGAAGGCCATTGTGCCGCTGACTGCCTGATCGCGGTTTGGATAGGGGCTTAGATAGATATCTGTCATGTGGAGATAATCCCCTAATTCATCATCACTCAGAAATTTATTTACGAATATAATGTTGTTTTCTAAATCTAAATCTTTCACAAGGTCTAAAAGCATATTGCGGTAACTTTCACCTTCACTATGTAGAAGATTTGGATGTGTTTTGCCCAAAATCAAATACCGAACGGATGGATAGGTGAGAGCGACTTTTGCCATGGCCCTTATACCTATTTCCAAACCTTTACCTGGTCCTATTAGTCCAAAAGTTGTAACAAGTTGATTATTTTTAAAGTTGTATTTTTGTTTTAATTCTTCTTGTGGGTGGTTTTGGAACAAAGGAACGCCATGATGAATTACAGATATTAAATCTGCGGGCGCTGCATAGAATTCATGCAATAAATGTGCTGATTTGTTTGTCATGCAGACTATTCCTGCGGCTTGCCGGCAAAGTTCACGCAGAATATAATGTTGGCCTTGGCTTGGTTTTGGCAGGACTGAATGAGTTATAACGATAAACGGTTTATGCAAGTGACTAATGAAGTCGAGAAGGTAATTGCCATCAGGACCGCCAAAAATGCCATATTCGTGCTGGACAACGACTAGGTCAAAATCAGAATGCGTATTAGCAAATTCTGCGGCACGGATATAATCTTCTTTGTTGTGCTTATATAATTTAAAGGCAACTTCATTAGGATAATCATAGCCGTTCTCTCTGTCAGAAATTGCCATGATTTCAAATTTTTGCCCTTGTGGCAGCAAGCTTTTGCGCAGATCCGTAGAAAAAGTAGCAATACCACATTGCTGAGGCAAATAAGTGCTTAGATTAAGAATAGCCATGTTGTCACACTCCTCATTCTTTATAATAAGTCAAGACGGCCTTTGTCTTGGAGAATTTTTGTTACGTCACGCATGTTTTGGGCTTTTTCACGACTTGTAACCAGAATAATGTCACCGGCTTCTACGACAAGCAGGTTTTCAACGCCATAAAGAACGATTGTTTTATTTTCCTGACCGATTAGGCATTTTTTGCTTTCCAAAGCAAGTATGTCGCTGCCGATAAAACAATTTCCTTCGGAATCATTATCAAATAAGTTGCTGAAGGCTTCCCAATTGCCTAGATCATACCAACGGAAGCTACTTTCTACCACAGCCATGATTGTGCTTTTTTCAGAAATACCGTTATCTAAACTTATACTAGGAAGATTATCATACGCTTTTAAATAGGAATGGTAACCTCTTGCAATCTCTGAGTAGATAGTCGGAAGGTAATTTGCATATTCAGCATACAGTATTCCAATCCGTCCCATATATATGCCGGAATTCCAAAGATAGTTCCCGGTGTCGATATAGTTCTGTGCTGTTAAGGCATCCGGTTTTTCACGAAATGAACGTACTTTATATACGTTAGGAAGAAGACTTTCATGCTGCAAGTCTTTTTCGATGTAACCATAGCCTGTTTCAGGACAAGTAGGAGTAATGCCGATTGTTACAAGTAAACCCTGTTCTGCGGCACTGACAGCACTTTTTATGCTTTCAAGAAATGCTGAAGTTTCAGGAATAAAATGGTCGGCGGGGAAAATGCCTAAAATCGTATCAGGGTTTTCGAGACCGAGTTTGGCGAGTATTAAGCCGATTGCCGGTGCAGTATTTTTGCCTTCGGGTTCGCTCAAGATTTCAATCATGTCAGCATCCAAACGATTATTTACTAATGATTTCGTAGTATCAAGCAGGTTATCGCTGGTAATAATGATTACTTTGGTTGAACCAGCAACGATAAGGCGTGTAATTGTATTGTCGAGCATTGAGTGTTCGTCGATGAGCTTGCAAAATTGTTTAGGATAATTCAGGCGGCTCTTAGGCCATAACCGATTACCTTTGCCGCCGGCTAAAATGACAGATATCATTCTGCTAGACACCTCCGTCCTTTTGAATTGTAACAATATTCTAATATTAGTATACCACCAGCACAAGTAGACGTAAAATGTACAACCGTTACTGGTTAGAAAGATTTTAGGTGAGCTGGACAGTTAACCATTTTCTACAGCAGGATAAATCGAAAAAAGAATGAATATTTAACACTGAAAGATACAGAAGAATCAAAAAAATGCATTTTATTGATCTATGCGTACGAAGAAAATAAAGAATGCTGGAGTAAAAATCTTTCAAAAGTTAAAAACGGAAATTGAAAGTGCAGAGGTGTTGATTATGCTTAAAAAAGTAATCTTGTTTCCTTTACTCGCTTTCCTCCTTCTTTTGGCGGAATATTGTGGAATTTCGCAGACTTTTGCAAATGCATCATCTTCGAAAAATACTATAAAAATTGTTGTTGATTCTTATCATTCACATAATTTTATTAACCTACCGCCGGATGTGAATCTTTATGATTATCATTATTTGTATGGCTTTCGTCACTTGTTCCGGTATCTGGAAAGCAGGGGGGTTAAAATCGATGAAATAACGACCGGGCCGATTAATAAGAACAAAATTGAGAATGCAGATATGTTTTTTATAAATTTAACCAGTATGGATATGCCACCATTTCGTATGTCGGAAATTAAAGCAATCAAACAATATGTAGAAAGCGGTGGTAGTTTGCTTGTGGTTACTGACCACTCGAATTGCTACTATCATGCGTATAAACTTGCGCAATTATTTGAGGAACTGGGCTTGGAAGTTACGACTGAAACTGCTTGTGATAAGGCACCGCAGACTTTAGCAAATGGTAATGGCTGGATAGTAATCAATCATTTTCAAGCACATGAAATTACTAAAAATCTTAAGGCAGTGGCAATGATGACTGGTGGTACAGTTGACGACCGTTATGGCATAGCGTTTACATCTGATGCTGCTTGGGGTGACCAGTGGATTGTGCATCCTTATGGTGAAGGTGACGCGCAGGGATTTTATGGCAACTGGGCTTTAGACAAAGGTGAGAGAACAGGTAAAATGGCTGTCATGCTGGCGAAAAATTTCGGACGTGGCAGAATTTTTGTTGTAGGTGATCAAAATATGTGGGGAGATGCCTTTTGCAATTATGCCGACAATTATAAATTATGGCTGAATTCGGTGGCTTGGCTGACTGGAGAAAAGCAACTTGCTGACCCTGAGTCGTACGAAAAATGGCAAAAACCGCATGTTGTTTTGTATGAAAATTACCAAAATGCTGCTTGGGGTAATTGTGACGATGAAGGATTTTTCAATCTTTTTGTTGCCTTGGAACGTGAATACTGGGTTTTTGCTTCGAATAACCTTGTAGGTGACCCTGAACTAATAATTTTCGCTCATGACGGTTATGGACTTTCTGAAGGAGAAATAAAAGGGTTTCTCAAACATTTAAAGTCCGGAAAAAATATCATTGTTTTGAATTCTTCGCTGATTAGCTCGGGCAAATCAGCGCTGATTGAACAGCTTGCCGATAAACTTGGCGAACCTCGAATCGACGAGTATCAGAAAGAAGCTTCTTATAATTGGGCAGGAACTGGTTCAGTTATCTTATTTAAGGAGAGTTCGGCCTATATCAATAAAACTATACCGCATCCGCAGCAACGCCCTAATGATAATCAAAAAGCCGATTTAGATTATCTTATTGCTCGATTAGACCAATATTTACATTGATGTTTTTAATTTAGAAAAAGTTAACCCGGGCATGACGTTTTGAAATCCGTCATGCCCGGGTTGTTTGATAAAAATAATTATAAATTTAAAAGTACATTAACCATCAATAAATTCTTGGACTACGAAAACTCTTCCTCTGGAAGCTTCTACGATACCAATGCCAACTTGAGTATAATTTATATTAAGAATATTTGCTTTATGCTCAGGACTATGCATAAAAGCTTGTTGCGCAGCATAAACACTTTCATTAAAAGCAAGATTTTCGCCAGCATAATTAAAAACTATCTTTTGTTCTTGCATGCGTTCAAAAGGAGATTGCCCTTCTGGATTGACATGGGAGAAGAAATCGCGTTTGATCATGTCTTTGGCGTAGTTTTCTGCTAACTTGGCTAGATGGGGATTGAACTGAAGGGGAGCCAATCCTTTTTCTTTACGATCGTTATTTATTAATTTCAAGGCATGGCGTTGATCGAAGGACATGGCGGCCATTTCTGAGGTGGTGTGAGGTGCGGACGGAGCAGCTTCAGCTGATGTTTGTTTTACAGAAGACGCAAAGCAATTTGATTCTAAGTTTGTAAAGCAGAATAGAGAAAATATGCAAAAAAAAGAAAAAAACATGGATAACAATTTATGCTGCATCAAATCACCTTCCTTAGTAGTGGTATTTTTGAGCCAAATACTTGAATTATAAACCTAAATAATCTCATGAGTTAGCCATGAGATTATTTAACAAATGCTTTTAATTGTATTTTTTTATACTGGATACATTCTACACCAAAAGACAGATAAGTGTCAAATTTGTGAATTATTTTGCAACGAGCTTATGCCTTCAATAAAAAAGCATCCGGATACGATGATCCGGATGCTTAAACCGAAGTAGACTTATTTATTGCTTGTAGTTGTTACCTGCACTCTTAGGGTTTTCTCAGATGAATTGTTACACGACGATTAAGCGAACGGCCATCTTCAGTTTCATTAGATGTAGCTGGAGTTGACTCGCCATTGGCTGCAACTGTGATGGTACTATCTGGGATACCTCTTTCTAGCAGATAGTTTTGTGCTGCCCATACACGCCTCCAGGAAAGATCCATATTGTAGTCATCAGTACCAATAGAATCAGTATGGCCTACCAGAGCTATAGTTGCCTGTGGGTTGGTTTTGAAGGTCATTACTACATCATCAAGAACTGCTGTGTCTTGTGGACGAATTGCATCATCATCGAAGTCAAAGTAGATAACCCAATCTTTTTCGACTGGAGCAACCACAACTGGTTTTGGAACAGCCATTGCTGCGAGAGTACCAACTTCAGGGGCTGGCTCGCCACCGCCACCGCCACCGCCGATGATAACTGGTGGAGTTGGGTTATTATTATTGTTGTTATTATTGTTGTTATTGTTGTTATTGTTGTTATTGCCGTTATTACCGTTGTTGCCGTTATTGCCGTTGTTGCCGTTATTACCGTTGTTACCATTATTGCCGTTGTTGCCGTTATTACCGTTGTTACCATTATTGCCGTTGTTGCCGTTATTACCGTTGTTGCCGTTATTGCCGTTATTGCCGTTGTTGCCGTTATTGCCGTTGTTGCCGTTATTTCCGTTGTTCCCATTATTGCCGTTATTACCGTTTTTTCCATTATTGCCGTTATTA
>JBFWIF010000108.1:0-6645 GCA_050256135.1 Acidaminococcaceae bacterium
ACAAATTGGAATTGGGTAATCTTGGGTTTTCACATACTGAAGAGCTTACCGTGTACGACTTTTCAAAGCAAGGTTACCAACTAATCCCACATCCTTTTCGTGGTGGTGGTGTGATTGCTTTTAACAATCCTGCTTCAGAAACATGGAAACTGCTGATATTTACGCTGGATGGAAGGCTTGCCTGGGAAGCTGAACATAACGGCAGAACGTTTAGCATCCCTGCTGGAAAACTAAAAACAGGCACCTATGTTTTTCAACTTGTATCCCAACACCAAAATAAAAAACTTAGTGGAAAACTATTGGTTCTTGACTAAGTAATCTTTGCGTCAGTTAATTGGCTAAGAAAGAGGAACCTATAACATTAACATTGAGTTTAAAAATAACCCCCCAAAAGTAATATGTAACTTTTTGGGGATTTGTGGTTATATGGATTATAAATTAGGGTCATATGCAACCATCCAGTTCACGCCAAAACGATCTTCGCACTGGCCAAAATAGTCGCCCCAAAACATATCTGCCATGGGCATAATTATTTTCCCTCCATCCGAAAGTGCCTTAAAATACTTATCTGCTTTGGCTTTGCTATCCGTAGAAACCGAAATGGAGAAGTTATTTCCTTGTTTGAATGCGGGTGCCCATTCGCCACCTGTATCACTACCCATGAGCATAGTTTCGTTGCTAATGGGCAAGGCAATATGAAGAATTTTGTCGGCCATTTCTTCGGGTACGGCAGGTATATCTTCCTGAGGCGGAACATCTTTGAATCTGCCGATATAGGAAAATTCGCCTCCAAAAACAGTTTTGTAAAAATTAAAGGCTTCCTCGCAATTGCCTTCAAAGTTCAAATATACATTTACGCTGGTCATATCGCTGGATTTTTAAGGGTTGTATTTTTGTTAATCAATTACAGTTTTAGATTTTTTGGTGCGCACAAACAGGGCAACAACAGCTGAGGTTATTACACCCATTGCCAAAGCTCCTATCACACTTTGTTTCATATAATTTTCCAGATTAAAATAAGCTTCGGCAGCTTCCAGGCTTTCGTGATAACCTGTTTCCACGGAATGAGCAATCACATTAGGGAAATACTCCGGTGTGATGATGGTAGAAGTAATCCATTGGGTGAGCGGCGAAAAAAGTGCAACAATAGTAGTTATAATCAGTCCGGAAATTAAGCCTTGCACATAAGTCATATGGCCATGAAAGTGATTCTGTTTCTTATCGCGCAAAGCCAGCACATAAATCAGAATGGCTGGCAGGGCAAAAAGATTTGTGAGGTACATATGCTTGTCGATATGTGCGCTATGCAACCCCACAAGTTTTTCGAGCCACATCCAAAGCAGGGACATCACCACAAAGAGTATTGCCCATTTAATTTCGATTTTGATGTTTTTCATAGGGTGAGGGTTTAGGTTTAAAAAAACAATTATTCCATGCTCGGGTCAACAAGCAATCAGCTGTTCAAATGTAGTAATTCCGGAAAAATGATTTGCGCTCGATCACTATTTAACCGGAAATTAACAAAATGCCAGTTTGATTTTATCTTTGATTATCGGCTTGTGAATTAAACCTTTGTTCAATGAGTTGAAGATACGCTATTCCTGATCAAAGATCTCTTCAAGATACAATTGTGTGTCTTCCAGGTTAAATTCGTTGCTGTCCCAGTGTTCTCCCTTATCAAGCCCCAGCCATTCCATATAATCCTGATGTTCTTCATGCCTGGGATCAGCCAGGATTGCTCTAAGCTCTTCATAGCCCCAGGGACCTCCGCAGTCTTCGGGCGGACAAGCACCTTGACCATCAAGTAGTTTTGGGGTTTCGGATTGTTCAGGGATAATTTTTTCCAGTATGATTTCATGTTCCCAATTGTCGCCAAAATCGTAAATGTAGAGGTATTTCTGACCTTCTTTTTTAAACACATCTGATAAAGCGATATCCGAAGCATCCACTTCATTTCCCATTCCGCCTAAATCATCTTTTGACAACTCAGTGATAATTGTATCGGATCGGTATCCATCCTCCGAAAATTGATACAAATGCGCATTTTCCCAATCGAATACTGTCTGGATGATATGATGCATCAGTTTAAAGTTGAAATAGGAAGGTATCGTTACGCGGCGCCAAACCCTTGGCTTTGAAACGTTTTTGATCTGTATTTTAAACTGAAATACAGTACTGTTTTTTTTCTTTGTTTTATCAAGTTTATTGAGCTCATTTTCAATGATATCCTCAAGCCACAAGTCGGTATTTTCGAGAAATGATAAATCGGCAAGTTCCTCCTCATCTGAGCCCTCCAGGTCATCCCATTGATCGATATGGTCTGCATAATAGTAGTTGCCATGTCCGGCAGTTTTTTCAAGTTGTGCCAAAACTTTATTTACAAATGTTTCATCGTCATCTGGGCCCCTGAAAAAAACAGGCTTGCCATCCTGATCGTTTCCGCACTGAATTTCTATTAATTCAATATCATCTGTGTCTTCTTCCAGGATATATTGTGCCACCGAAGTGAATGTTTTGTGTGGTTTAAAGCCATAATCCTCAGCAAATTCGAGGCCTGCAAAGATGATGTTGTGTGCCATGATATATGGGATTGTTTCTGTTGGCATCTGGTATTCGCTATGGGCGAAAGTCTCGTTAAACTCGTGTTGACTTATGTTGAAAACATAATGTGAATCTTTAATTCCAAGACATTTAAGATCAACAAGATAAAATCCAACCGTAAAATTGTCATTTACATGCTTGCGAATAACCGTAATATGAGCCATCCCATTTTCCTCCCAATCTGAATTGATGGTGCATTTGTAGATGGGTAAGCTTCTGGCTTTTTGTTTTATATAGTTCTCAGGACTAAGCATTTGAACTACTTTATTTTTCTTGTTTTTGGCCATGGTCTATCAATTTGGAATTTGGCATAAAAGTATAAGAATTATTTAGTGGGAGAAAATGATTGGAATAATTTTTTTTGAAAAAAAAGGGATTGCGGGTGTTGGCATTTGTTGAAGATTATTTGAGGCATAGCGGATTTCGTTTATCATTAAACGTAAGTATTGAGAATTCTTATTGGTACGTCCCGATCAAGTGCTTCTTGGCTTTCAGCAAAGGACTACAACCTTAAAATATGTAGAAACAATGGCTTGCTAACATCAACGAAACTAATAGCTGAAAGCTTAGAATCACTAAATCGGGATCCAGTATGGTACGATTGATAGGCACTGCTTCGTGTGCTAAAACAAGTTGTTTTTCGGTTTCAATTCCAGTTTGGTACGATTGATAGCCGATTTAAAAGTTACCAGGCGATGATTGACCGATGTTTCAATTCCAGTTTGGTACGATTGATAGATAAATTTGCCATCTTACAGGATCGAATAATTCGAAGTTTCAATTCCAGTTTGGTACGATTGATAGGCAAACGCATACAGATCATGCTTGGCAAACGACAACGTTTCAATTCCAGTTTGGTACGATTGATAGTGAATCGACTCAGCCAGGTCAGAACCAGGTTTAAATTGTTTCAATTCCAGTTTGGTACGATTGATAGATATTAGATCATGGCGATCATTCAAAATCCTCTAATGTTTCAATTCCAGTTTGGTACGATTGATAGATTTAATTCCAGAAGAAATACTTACATCAATTTCAGAGTTTCAATTCCAGTTTGGTACGATTGATAGTTGATATACAACCGCTTGAAGTGTTATAATTATGCCGTTTCAATTCCAGTTTGGTACGATTGATAGAAGTGCAGCTGTGGGTACTGCCCTGGCTGATATATTGTTTCAATTCCAGTTTGGTACGATTGATAGCCTACCAGCACGAGGTTTATGAATTACTAACTCATCTGTTTCAATTCCAGTTTGGTACGATTGATAGAAATACATCAAATGTTGTAATTAATTGAAAAAACGCTGTTTCAATTCCAGTTTGGTACGATTGATAGTTAATTCCAGAAGAAATACTTACATCAATTTCAGAGTTTCAATTCCAGTTTGGTACGATTGATCGCAATCCACCTACTTTAATTCGTCTTTTTATACTTTGTTTCAATTCCAGTTTGGTACGATTGATCGTAGCTCCTACCGAATCTATAAAGAGAAATATTCCTGTGTTTCAATTCCAGTTTGGTACGATTGATCGTTTGAATGCTCTATGACGCATTACATACAAAGAAATGTTTCAATTCCAGTTTGGTACGATTGATCGGTTGGCGGCTGCGGCCTGCGGCGGAAAGCACGACGGTGTTTCAATTCCAGTTTGGTACGATTGATCGAATAGGTAAGCAGCAATGACAAATCACCCGTAACGTGTTTCAATTCCAGTTTGGTACGATTGATCGTATATAGAAGCTGACAATATACAATGTGATCTAAGATGTTTCAATTCCAGTTTGGTACGATTGATCGTATATAGAAGCTGACAATATACAATGTGATCTAAGATGTTTCAATTCCAGTTTGGTACGATTGATCGATTATTTTAAAGTGAAGGTTCTGGCAAGAATGGCATGTTTCAATTCCAGTTTGGTACGATTGATCGAATCCAATTTTCAAATTTCAAAATAGCTGAATCGTTGTTTCAATTCCAGTTTGGTACGATTGATCGCAGGAATTTCACCGGAAAAGAACATTTTCTATACTTGTTTCAATTCCAGTTTGGTACGATTGATCGTAGAGACAAATTCGATAGCTCAAACCGGTGCATATTTGTTTCAATTCCAGTTTGGTACGATTGATCGAGATTAAAGTTTATAATGATATAATAAAAGACAATTGTTTCAATTCCAGTTTGGTACGATTGATCGAAGTTGTCACCTGGCAGAACTTCCTCACATAAAATGTTTCAATTCCAGTTTGGTACGATTGATCGCGAGGATTTAATACTCTGCTTAAAGCAAGCCAAGACGTTTCAATTCCAGTTTGGTACGATTGATCGTGAATCGATTCTGCCAGGTCTGATCCAGGTTTGAACTGTTTCAATTCCAGTTTGGTACGATTGATCGTTTCGGTTCATAAGCAGGGTCAATAGCTCTATCTCTGTTTCAATTCCAGTTTGGTACGATTGATCGTTCCAGATTGATCATGCAAGTTACGGCAATTCCATAGTTTCAATTCCAGTTTGGTACGATTGATCGGCAAAGCTTTTAAGTAATTTCTCATCAGCTTGCTTTGTTTCAATTCCAGTTTGGTACGATTGATCGAAAATAACCGAACACCTAAAAAGAAAAATAAAATTTCGTTTCAATTCCAGTTTGGTACGATTGATCGGCTTTGTTGGCAATTTCTGATTCGCTGGGTATGCGGTTTCAATTCCAGTTTGGTACGATTGATCGATTCCTCCTGAAATAACTCCATCTCCTTCGGCTTCTCGTTTCAATTCCAGTTTGGTACGATTGATCGAGGATGTTTGCAAGGTCGTCAAGGATAGGTTGCAGTGTTTCAATTCCAGTTTGGTACGATTGATCGTCCCAATCTTTTTGCATCTCGAAGCGCATCTTGTGTTTCAATTCCAGTTTGGTACGATTGATCGACGAAAGGCAAGGCACGAAAAGAGATATATTTACGTAGTTTCAATTCCAGTTTGGTACGATTGATAGAATTCGGAAATGATAATTTGAAATAACGCTGAACTGAGTTTCAATTCCAGTTTGGTACGATTGATAGTGGCCACTTCGGGGCTTATGGTTACTGAAATAGGGAGTTTCAATTCCAGTTTGGTACGATTGATAGACGAATTTAGTTATACCCTTAGATTACGAACTAATCTGTTTCAATTCCAGTTTGGTACGATTGATAGTGTAAATCTGTTAATAATTGAATATAACGTGAACGCGTTTCAATTCCAGTTTGGTACGATTGATAGATATCCAACCGGTGCAGCGATTACCTAAGAACAGGTTTCAATTCCAGTTTGGTACGATTGATAGTGAACGTTGTGAACGAGCAATTAACAGATATGATTGTTTCAATTCCAGTTTGGTACGATTGATAGAATGTCTTAATTTCATTAAATTAATCTCGCTTAGTCGTTTCAATTCCAGTTTGGTACGATTGATAGTTATTATATCATTATAAACTTTAATCTGATCAGGCAGTTTCAATTCCAGTTTGGTACGATTGATAGGTTTTGCACTTTGCCAGACCTTTATAATGCTTATAGGGTTTCAATTCCAGTTTGGTACGATTGATAGTGCTATGTTAACAGCGTTGTAAGCTTCTATTGTGTGTTTCAATTCCAGTTTGGTACGATTGATAGAAAAATACATCCTACTCAAAAACCAGTGCCTTTGCTGTTTCAATTCCAGTTTGGTACGATTGATAGCAAAAGCGAAAAAAATCAACGGCAACGGGTTTGGTAGTTTCAATTCCAGTTTGGTACGATTGATAGCCTTCACGCCAGATGTCGTTGACAAGATCAATGATAGTTTCAATTCCAGTTTGGTACGATTGATAGACAGATCACCGAAGACACAGCAAAAGAAGGTGGTTAGTTTCAATTCCAGTTTGGTACGATTGATAGCAATTGACGCATCTTTAAAGCTTTCTGTTCAGGATTGTTTCAATTCCAGTTTGGTACGATTGATAGTTCAACGGTGCGAACGTGCAATTAACAGATATGATTGTTTCAATTCCAGTTTGGTACGATTGATAG
>JBFWIF010000109.1:0-6618 GCA_050256135.1 Acidaminococcaceae bacterium
TTAGATTTATATGACCTTCCCTAAATAGGGAACTACGGCCATACGGACAGCCGGGTCAATTGCCGATTGGCAACTAAGGTTGCATTATTGATTGATTTAAATACTCAAATTTTATATGTTGGTTACTTCATAACCGCGTGTGTTAAGTTGCACAATACTTGTGAAACGGTCAATAAGAGTAGTGAAAGTAATTTTTTGCTCAATCGACTCTAATATCTAAAAACGTGAATAAATAAAATGAATGCGAATTCAATAATAAATAATGCACAGAATTTAGAAATGACCAAACTCAGGTAATGTTGTATTAAGCACAACATATCTGAGTATTTTTGTTTTTAAGGAGGTAAAAAATGGGTAATAAATTAAAACTGTATGGTTTTAATAATTTAACTAAGGCACTTAGCTTTAATATCTATGATGTCTGCTATGCAAAAACTGAGAGGGAACAAAGAGATTATATTGCTTATATTGATGAGCAGTATAATTCGGAAAGACTGACAAAAATTCTGCTGCAAGTTACAGACATGATTGGCGCCACAGTACTTAATATAGCTAAGCAGGATTACGAACCTCAAGGAGCTAGCGTAACTGTGCTTATTGCCGAGGAATCCATGGTTCGTTCTCTTGATGGAGAGACTATTGTTGCTCATTTAGACAAAAGTCATGTTACTGTCCATACTTATCCAGAGTTTCATCCGGATAATTCCATTGCCACATTTAGAGTAGATATAGATGTAGCAACGTGTGGAGAAATTACTCCACTCAGCACTCTAGATTTTTTGATTGGCAGCTTTGATTCGGATATTATAACTATGGATTATCGTGTGCGTGGTTTTACCCGTGATATTGATGGGAAAAAGCTTTATATTGACCATGATATTGCTTCCATTCAGGATTACATAGATGCCAAAACCTTGGAAAAGTATGATGCGATTGATATAAATATGTATCAGGCTAATATTTTTCATACGAAGATGCTAATCAAGGAAGTTGATTTGCAGAATTATTTGTTTAAAACTGATGTTTACGAATTACCGCCTAAAACAAGATTAAAAATTACTAATAGCTTAAGGCGCGAGATGATTGAAATTTTCAGCGGTATGAACGTATATAAGGAGTGACTGGAAAATTGAACAAGCTTTCGCAGAAGAAAGCTCCGATTTTAGAAGCTTTGGAAGAATTTAAGAGAATGCGGTTGGTACCGTTTGATGTGCCGGGTCATAAAAGAGGCCGTGGCAACAAAGAATTGACGGAGTTTTTGGGCGAAAGATGTCTGACGGTTGATGTGAATTCAATGAAACAATTGGATAATCTTTGTCACCCAGTGGGGGCGATTAAGGAGGCAGAAGAATTGGCCGCGGAAGCTTTTGGCGCCAAGGCTGCCTTTTTTATTGTCAATGGAACAACTGCAGCAGTTCAGGCAATGATTCTTACTGCCTGCAAAAAAGGTGATAAAATTATTTTGCCGCGTAACGTGCATCGCAGTGTTATTAATGCTATGATTTTGTGCGGCGCTGTTCCAGTTTATATCAACCCTCAAATGAACGAGAAACTTGGTATTGCCTTAGGCATGAAAGTTTCCGATGTGCAAAGGGCAATTGAAGAGAATCCTGATGCTAAGGCAGTGCTTGTGAATAATCCAACTTATTATGGTATTTGTTCCAATCTTAAAGCAATTACAGAATTAGCTCATGCCAATAATATGCTTGTTCTAGCTGATGAGGCACATGGAACTCATTTCTATTTTGGAGATAACATGCCAATTTCTGCTATGGCTGCAGGCGCCGATATGGCCTCGGTAAGTATGCATAAATCAGGTGGGTCGCTTACGCAAAGCTCATTCTTGCTCTGTGGTAAGAATGTAAACTCTCATTATGTAAGGCAAATAATTAATTTAACTCAGACTACCAGCGGTTCTTATCTTTTGCTGTCTAGTCTTGACATTTCCAGAAGGAATCTAAGTTTGCATGGTAAAGAAATTTTTAAGTATGTAACGGAAATGGTTGAATATGCAAGACAAGAAATCAATCAAATAGGCGATTACTATGCATATTCACGTGAGCTAATCAATGGTGACAGTGTTTTTGATTTTGATGCTACTAAGTTGTCTGTAAATACGTTTGATACAGGGCTGGCTGGTATTGAAGTTTATGATCTATTACGGGATGAATACGATATTCAGATAGAGTTCGGCGATTTGGGTAATATTCTGGCTTATGTTTCTGTTGGCGACAACTATAAGAATATAGAACGTTTAATAGGTGCCTTGTCTGAAATCAGGCGCTTATACAAAAAAGATAAAACAGGTATGCTTAGACACGAATATATTCCGCCAAAGGTTAAATTCGGACCGCAGGACGGTTTTTACGGGATAAAGGAACAGGTCGACTTGGATGCTAGCGGTGGTAGAATCTGCAGTGAATTTGTAATGTGTTATCCGCCGGGTATCCCGATTTTGGCTCCAGGTGAGGAAATTACGGATGAAATAATAGAATATATAAAATATGCTAAAGAAAAAGGCTGTTTTCTGACGGGACCAGAAGATATGGAAGTCAATAAGATTAATGTTTTGAAAGGAGGGTGTTAAGTGGATCTTTGGTATAGTGAGGCTCACACAAAGTCAGTAAAATTTACAATTAAGGTTAATAAACAACTTTTTAGTGCTGAAAGCGACTTTCAGAGAATAGATATTTTTGAATCCGAAGAGTTTGGACGTTTTCTGACACTAGACGGATATATGATGCTTACAGAGAAGGATGAATTCATCTACCACGAAATGATTGTCCATGTGCCTATGGCAGTTCATCCCGATGTCAAAAAGGTGCTTGTAATAGGTGCTGGTGACGGGGGGGCAATCCGTGAATTGACAAGATACAAAACCATTGAAAGCATCGACTTCGTTGAGATTGATGAAATGGTTGTCGAAGTCTGCAAAAAGTATTTGCCACAGACTGCTTGCGCCTTCGATGACAAAAGAGTGCATTCCTATTTCCAGGATGGGCTGAAATTTATCAGGAAACATGAAGATGAATATGATTTAATAATTGTTGATTCAACCGATCCTTTCGGACCAGGTGAAGGCCTTTTTACCAAAGAATTTTATGGCAATTGCTATAAAGCTTTAAAGAAGGATGGTATCATGGTGAATCAGCACGAAAGTCCTTTTTATGAAGAAGATGCTATAGCGATGAAGAGGGCACACAAGAGGATTGTAGAATCATTTGCCATCAGCCGTGTCTACCAGGCACATATTCCGACTTATCCTTCTGGCCATTGGCTTTTTGGGTTTGCTTCCAAAAAGTATCATCCGGTACGCGACTTAAATGCAGACAAGTGGAATGCTCTGGGCCTTAAGACGCGCTATTACAATACAAATCTGCACAGAGGCTCGTTCTGCCTGCCTAATTATGTACAGGAGATGCTGCACGATGTTGAATAAAAATATAGAAACCTTTATAGCTTGTGACAAGGATTACGCCGAAGCCAAAATAGTTTTATTCGGTGCCCCGTTTGATTCGACAACTTCTTTCAGACCTGGAACACGCTTTGCCAGCAAGGTTATGCGCAGCGAATCTTTTGGCATAGAAACGTATAGCCCGTATCAGGATAAAGATTTGACTGACAGCAGCATTTTTGATGGTGGAGACCTGGAGTTACCTTTTGGTAATACAGAAAGAGTTCTGGCTGAGATTGAAGAATTTACCGCAGGAATTGTTGAGGATGGCAAAATACCGCTGATGATTGGCGGCGAACATCTCGTAACTTTGGGAGCGGTTCGCGCTGTTGCAAAAAAATATCCTGATTTACACATCATTCATTTCGATGCCCATACAGATTTAAGGGAAGATTACCTTGGCGAACCATTATCCCATGCTACGGTTATTCGCAGACTCTGGGATATTGTTGGTGATGGCAAAATTTTTCAGTTCGGTATCAGGTCAGGTGAAAAGTATGAATTTGAATTTGCTGCTGAACATACTGTTATGAATAAGTTTAATTTGAATGGTTTACCAGAGGTTGTTAAGTCATTGCAAGGTAAGCCTGTCTACTTTACTCTCGACCTCGATGTGCTGGATCCTTCTATTTTCTCGGGGACGGGTACACCGGAAGCAGGCGGGGTAAGCTTTAATGAGCTTTTACAGGCTGTTATAAGCATGACAGGGCTTAATATAGTGGGGTGCGACGTAGACGAATTATCACCTGTGTATGACCAAAGCGGTGTTTCTACTGCAGTTGCATGCAAGATTTTACGTGAAATATTATTAATATTGGAGGCGAAATAAAATGGGTAAAGCTTTAATTATAGGTTGTGGCGGCGTTGCCAGTGTGGCAATTCACAAGTGCTGCCAGAACAGTGAAGTGTTTGAAGAAATTATGATTGCCAGCAGAACAAAAAGTAAATGCGACGCATTGAAAGCTAAGTTGGATGGCGGTAAGACTAAAATCCATACTGCTCAGCTTGATGCAGACAAAGTTGATGAGATCGTTGCTTTGATTAACCAATTTAAACCGGATGTAGTGCTAAATCTGGCACTCCCTTATCAGGACCTTACAATCATGGATGCCTGCCTGGCTACTAAAACGCATTATGTTGATACAGCAAACTATGAGCCGCTTGATACTGCTAAGTTTGAATACAAGTGGCAATGGGAATATCGGGAACGTTTTGAAAAAGCAGGTATAACCGCACTGCTTGGCAGCGGCTTTGATCCTGGCGTAACAGGAGTTTTCTCTGCCTATGCGCAAAAACATTATTTTGATGAAATTAATTACATTGACATCCTTGATGCCAATGCCGGCGATCACGGCTATCCTTTCGCTACTAACTTTAATCCTGAAATTAATATCCGAGAAGTTACGGCCAACGGCAGTTACTGGGAAAATGGCGAGTGGGTTGAGACTGAACCTATGGAAATCAAGAGAGTCTACAACTTCCCGCAAATCGGTGAAAAAGATATGTATCTCCTTCACCATGAAGAGTTGGAATCTTTGGCTCTCAATATCAAAGGAATCAAGAGAATTCGTTTCTTTATGACATTCGGCCAAAGCTACCTTACGCACTTGAAATGTCTGGAAAACGTTGGCATGACCTCTATTAAACCAATTGAATTTGAAGGCAAGCAAATAGTTCCGCTGCAATTTTTGAAGGCTGTTCTGCCTGATCCTGCTTCCCTTGGACCTCGTACAAAAGGTAAAACCAATATCGGCTGTATTTTCCAAGGCATTAAAGACGGTAAATCTAGAACCTATTATGTTTACAATGTCTGTGATCACCAAGAATGCTATAAGGAAGTTGAGTCGCAGGCTATTTCCTACACAACAGGCGTACCTGCCATGATAGGTGCCATGCTTGTCATGAATGGCACCTGGCAAAAACCAGGTGTACATAACATTGAAGAATTTGATCCAGATCCGTTTATGGAAGCTCTCAACAAATGGGGACTTCCATGGGTTGAAGACTTTAACCCTGTTTTGGTGGAATAATAATGGAACTGGGATTCGATATCAATAAGGTACAAACTCCGTATTATATAGTTGATGAAAAGCTCCTTATCAAAAACCTGGAATTGTTGCAGAGAGTTGAAAAAGAAGCTGGCTGCCATATTTTGCTTGCTCAAAAGGCTTTCTCCATGTTTTCGTTATATCCGCTAGTTGGCCGTTACATCAGCGGAACTGCGGGAAGCGGATTGTACGAAGCTAAACTTGGACATGAAGAAATGGGTAAAGAGAATCATGTCTTTTCCCCTGCTTATCACGAAGAAGAGTTTGACGAGATTTTACAGGTTTGTGATCACATTATTTTCAACTCTTTCTCACAGTGGGAGAAGTTTAAGGATAAGGCTTTAAAATCGAAGAAAAAATTTGGTCTGCGCATTAATCCTGAGCATTCCACGCAGGACCATGCTATTTATGATCCATGTTCCCCAGGCTCACGTCTAGGCATAACTTTGGCAAATTTCAAGCCAGAACAATTGGATGGTATCAGTGGCTTTCATTTTCATACTTTGTGCGAACAAAATGCTGATGCGCTTATTGAGACATTGGCAGCCGTTGAAGAAAAATTCGGACAATATTTGCATAAAATGGAATGGGTTAATTTCGGCGGCGGGCACCATATTACCAGAGAAGATTATGATGTTGAGGCTTTGATAGCTGCAATCAAGAGTTTTAAGGAAAAGTATGACGTAAAAGTTTATCTCGAGCCTGGTGAAGCAGTAGCACTTAACACAGGCTTTTTGGTCAGTACGGTCATGGATATAGTTGATAATGGCATTAAAATTGCCATTTTGGATGCATCAGCCGCCTGCCATATGCCGGATGTTTTGGAAATGCCATACAGACCGGTAATTATAGGCGCTGGATTGGCGGAAGAAAAATCTTACACTTATCGTTTAGGTAGCGAAACTTGCTTGGCTGGTGATGTTATCGGCGATTATTCTTTTGAAAAACCTCTCAAAGTAGGGGATAAATTGGTTTTTTGCGACATGGCAATTTATTCAATGGTGAAAAATAATACTTTTAATGGTATGAAACTGCCCGCAATTGCAATTGCCAAAACAAATGCCGAAGTAAAAGTTGTCAAAACTTTTGGTTATGAAGATTTTAAAAACAGACTTT
>JBFWIF010000110.1:0-6608 GCA_050256135.1 Acidaminococcaceae bacterium
ATTATTAAGCCTCCTCAGCTCATCCTGCGTTTTTCTGATATAGGTGTTGTACTTGGCTATAGTTTTATCATCAAATGCTCTGATTTGCCTGTTTTTTAAATCAATCAAATGATCATTAAGGCGTTGTATTTTTCCGCTTATTTGCGAGGTGCTGCCTGAGGCTGTGCCGGCAAACTTGCCGGCTGCTTTGCCGGCATTGTCAAACGATTTATTGACGTTGTTAACACTACCCTGCATAGCCTGCGCCTGCTTAACGGCATTTTTTAAAGTGCCGCTAAGCATGTCGCGTGCCCTTAATAGATATTCAACACCTGAACTCATAAACCGTTTGTTTTAGCCTCTAATTTGCGTATATGATTTAACTGAAAGTACTTGGCAAACAACTCCTGGTCGCTCAAATGCGAGACCTCATAGCCCAGGTAGTATTCAACCGTAGTGGTTATCAAACCGATCCAGTTGTCTTCTACCCGGGCATCAGAAGCCTCGCTCAGAAGTTTTTTAGCTCGGCCTCCTTCATTTCTATCAGCTCACCGGCTTTCATGCAGGCAGCTGTCCAAAGTTCAGCTTCAGCTTTTATTTCCTCCGATCCGCCCAGCCAGCAATTGGTCATCACGGCCTCGCCCTGCTTTAACAGCTTACCCATATTCATCTCCAGGCTCTGTCCCTCATCGGCACCTTTATCAGTTGACATCTTGAACGACAACTGGCTAAGTGCATAACTTACGGTTGCACGGTCGGGTTTTCGCACATAAGCGATGTGTCCATCCACCACCACACCATGTACTTTGCCATATTTGACCTTCCATTTTTCAATTTGCTCTGCGGTTACTTCACCGATCAATTTTATATCTTCTTTTTTCATTGCTTAAAAAGGATTTGTGGTGTCGTACTTGATTTTTTTCGTAAATACCGGAATTGTGATTTCCATGAATTTTGCTCCCTGTTCCATTGCTTTCTCAATTTCCATGAAATGACAATCCTCGCACACATCGGTAATGATCCTTCCGGGACCATTTTTAGGGGTGTAGGAGTGTACCATTGTAAACTTAACCCTGTGTGGATCTCTGCCGGGTGCAGCTGCAATAATTGCTTCCAATTCGTTTTGCAGCAGCTTTATTTCAGACGTATAGGTTTTGTTTCCATAACCCACGTCAACCGGTTCATCGCCTTCGGCATAAATTGCCTCCATTTCGCGGGATGTTTTATATTTAAAACCCCGCACGCCTGTAACAAAGCGACCACCCATATAAACTCTGTATTCTGACCAACTATAAGCCATGTCTGTATTTTTTTAATTGTTACTACTCGTTTTTAAAGCCCAGAACCACACGAATGTTGCTCAGGTAGCCTTTTGGTACAATGTCCAGATAAATCTTTTGATCGTTACCCGAAACGATATCAATAGAGGTATCGATTGTTGCCGTAAAGCTCGAAATCTCTCCGGCCATTACGTTATTAATCTGGTTCTCGATTTTTTGCTTCAGGTAAGCTGCCACAGCACGGTTTAAGGTGCCATCATCATTCACGTCCACGTCATCATCAATTTCCTCTACATAGGCGTTGTAAGCGATTTTTAAGGCTTTATCAATCGTGCGTACCCTGGCAATCAAATTAAGATCGTCAGTGGCTGCTGTGGCCGTAAAATCACCATTAAAGAAGTATCCGCTCCGGTTTGGAAAATTACGCAGGATAATAAAACGTTTTCCGTGAATGGTTGCCAGATCTTCGCGATCTGCTACCGGGTCGCCATCGGTCAAATAACCAGCTTCTATCGGCAGGCTTCCATTTTTCACGCGGCTAATTTTACGCTGCACCGGCAGTGCTGCAATTTGCCCAAGTACCAAACCAACTGATGCGCTTCCGTCATTTTTTGTGCTGGCCAGCACAATGGCCGTGCGATACTTGTCTTCGGTTCCCAGGTCGCGTAGATCATCTGCAGAAGTCATGCCTCGTCCTTCAATCAGGATTACCACCGGCATAATTTTAGCAAGATAGTAGTCAGCTAATGCCTGTGCCTTGAGCATGGCTGAATATACTTCGCTATCCAGGCCGTCAACAGTTACATCAGCATCGGCTTGTGCCGTAATTGCCAATACAGCAATTTCGCCCTGGGCAGCATTTAGCAAAATCCTGGCTGCTGATGTGGCCACTTCTATATCTACCATTTCAGATAGCTTAACAGTAGCTGCAACCACAATAATCCAAAGCTTGGCACCGGATCCGGCTGTTGAGTAAAACTCTGAAATATGCCGGTAAGCAGCTGCATTGTCGCCGGTTGGCTCAATGCCGAGCTCCTTGGCACCATCGGTACTGTAAATGGCATATGATTTGCCCAGCTCGAGCTTATCAGCAACTGCCACGCCTGTAAGCACAAGGCCACAGGTATTGTCGTTAGTAACAGCCACAAGGCCGAGTCCGTTACGGACTAATTCAATTGTAACATTAGGTAGTGACATCTTTTAAAGATTGAAGGTTTGTACACTTGATTTTACTTTCTTTTCATGCTCACTGGCATAGTCGCGGCGCGTAAACCAATACCCTTTTTTAGGGCAACGGTAGATCTCCTTGATGCCTAGATCCTGCATTAATTTTTCAGCTTGCTTTTCAAGCTCAGTTTTAGTATCAGCTTCAGAAGCTTTTGCCTCGTCCGGAGCTTGGGTATTTTCAGCTTCAGGGGCTTTTGCCTCGTCCGGAGCTTGAGTGTTTCCAACTTCAGCTTCAGGGGCTTTTGCCTCGTCCGGAGCTTGAGTGGTTTTCTGTGGTGTATCATCTGCTACACGAACAGCAGCTTTCTTTTTTGCCATAACAGTATAATTAAATTTATAATGATTAAAACTCTGAACCCATGTATCTGGAACCATTGCCAGGACGTTGGCTCATTGATTACTTTTATATCTTGTTGGCTTAAATATTCTTTAAGCACTGTGTTTTTGCTGTTTAAATGAAATATTTCGGTGCGCAAGCTCTCTACCAAAATAGTCAGGCTGTCGCAATTGGCTTTAAAAACAAATACGCTATCAACGCGTGTAAC
Source organism: Acidaminococcaceae bacterium (assembly GCA_050256135.1). Classification (GTDB taxonomy): domain Bacteria; phylum Bacillota; class Negativicutes; order Acidaminococcales; family Acidaminococcaceae; genus RZYP01. The sequence goes on from JBFWIF010000110.1 coordinate 3,032, forward strand.
CGTGGCTGTGGCATTATCGCTTCGCGATTGATACATTGCACCAGGGGGAAGTTTATCAAGCTCAGATTTGCTTAAATTCAACTGGGCAAGGGATGCCGGAACAAAGTAAGGGGTAACATCTCTCTCAGTGCGTTCTGAAATGCTATCGTTTTTCTCAACATTAGTATCCTGTTGGCGGTCAATTGTACGCTCAGTTATACTGCATGATGCCAAACTAATTATTATGAGAAATATGAAGCTCATCTTTGCTTTCATTTTTGATCTCCTCTTTTATTTGTTCTACAATAATTTCCATATTATCAGGTGTTATCTTGTCAAGCAATTTCATAATCCGGGTATTGATCCGGTTGAGCCTGTTAACCTCCTTACGTAGTTTGTCGAGCTCATGAATTACTTCATCGTATTTGTCACTCATTTGCTCGGCCATTTCGCGCCATATTTTAATAGCTGATTCAACGTTTTGGATTTCGTTTGTTTTGTATTCGCTCACCGCGAGCTTGGCCTTGGCATCAGCTTCTGATCTGGCCGACTTTAAGGTAACCAGCGTTACTATAAAGCCGGTTCCAAATACAAGATTCAATACAAGTGATACAATTTCAAGTACATTCATGCCTTTTACTGTTTATGAAAAATACAACTCTGCCTCAGCCTTCCGGCGCAAAACAAGACCTCTCTGAACACGCCCGTCAGCAAATTTCCACTTAGCAAATTCGCTTCTGATAAGTGGGCTGTTGGGTGTTTTTCTAATGATCTTTAATAGTGTGCTTGATTGTAGGTTGCCTAATCCCAGGTTATAAACAAATGATACCAGGGCGTCAAATTGTCCTTGAGTAAGGCTAAGTTTTAAACCGTTAATCATGTTTTCGCGCAGCTTCACGTCACTGGCTAATGCAGCTTCGGCCTGTGCGATAGTTTTTATTTTGCTGTGCTGGTAAGCTTTCTCTTTATTAGACTGTCCTTTTATTTTGCGTCCAGCGGCATCCAGGACTAAAGCTCCATAACCTTCCGTCCAATATCCTGCCGGACACATTTTGGGCTGTAAGCCAATCATGCTCAAGTCGCCATCGTGCAGGCTTTCGAAGTGTTTTATCAGGTCGTAACATTTTCTGGAGGCTTTCATTGGAACTTGTATTTAGGTGTTAAATCAGGGCTTGGTTTGGGTGTAGTGGCATCATTTTGATCTTTTGCATCATCTACCACAGTTGTAAAATCAACCTGGAACATGATATAGCCTTTACCATATTGCGGTTTAAATTCGGTAGTACGGATCAATGGCGTACAATTTTCAATGGTCATGTCCTGGAATGTTTCAAAGAGCGTATCGAAATGATCAAGCAGTTCGATGCTGTTTTCTTCATTTTCAGCTCCGGAAAAACTATCAGCATTATTGTTTACGTACAGATAAAACGAAATTGTTCCGGCACCCTTTTGCGCATTATGCAGTTGATTAGTGAATGAAAAATTGCCAATTTCGATAAACAAGGCAGGCAGTGGAACCGGGTAGTTCTGACGTTCGTTATTCATTTGACCTTTTTGCAGGTCGATAAACTTCAAGCCACCAAGTTCCAGCTTAGCTTTGTCACGTATTGCCTTGTATATTACTGATCTTTTCATTTTTTGTTTTAAACAAACCCAGGGGCTTGCACCCCCGGGTTATCACTAACCATGCACACAAAAAAACTCTAAACCTTGCTTAAATATATCAGTCCGCTGTAGCGTTTAGCCGACATTTGATGGTCAGCTTTGAAGCGATGTTGGAACCCGAATTCTTCGGCGCGGCCTTCTGTATTTTGCGATTTCACCTTGCGGAACATATCAAACATACCACCAGCTCTAAAAACTTCGCTATTCAGGAAGAAAAATGCTGCCGGTACAATATTGCCGGTAATAACCGTGCCCTGAGCTGCTTTTTCGCTATTATCAAGGTCATACCCAACGTTAATCGCTTGAATCGACTTGTGAATTTTAATACCATAGTATTCAACAAGCTTAGGTTCGATGATACCCGTATGAGGCGTGCGCTCAAGCTGGCCCTTTAGAATGCTGTTGTTGTTTACCAAATCCCACCACATATCCGATGGCAAAACAATATTGCGACCTTTATCCGGGAACTGATAATTGTCGAGAGCCCTGGCAAAGTTGACAATATCGTCAAGCGTAAGCATTTTAAAACCATTGCGGGCGTTACCTGACGAGCCGATTACTATTTTTTTGTTGCCAGCTGCATCGGCAGCAAAAGCGTGTGCCGCATCTTCAACTTCTTGGCGAACAATAGCATCAGCCGACTTTCGTGTATAGTATTGTACTTTGTCGAACGGTAAAGCGTGCAGATAGATATTCCTTAACTTGTAATTCTGACTATCATAAACGTCCAGCGCAACCTCATGTGTTGTTTCCGTTGGCTCGATGTTATCGATGTCAGTTACCCTGTTTTTATACACCGCAGGATCCGCTCCGGCTTCAGGGAACACAAGCGTTTGCCCGTCTTTAACAAACGAACTTAAATCCTCTGCATTGGTCAACCAGGTGTCAATGGCATTATACTCCTCCTTGAGAGAGGTAAGGAACACCATTTTTTGGGTGTCGAGCACTACCGGTGCTGCAGCAACCATTGCAACTGCATCATGCCCGGTAAGCACGCTGATGCCAACTACGGCCAGCATCATCATAAAACTAAAAAATCTCAAAACATTTTTCATTGTTAAATAATTAATTGTTACTACTTTGTTTACTAGCCTACCAGGCCACTCTTTTTTGTGCTCGACTCAAAGTCGGCAACAAGTTTTTTATACCGATCCGGTTCGTTTTTCTCCATGAGTTGAAGTGCCTCAGGGTCTTTTTTGAAATAATCATAATAGCCCCATGCTTTGCGTTCGTCATCGCTTTTTTGCTGACCATTTGAACTCATTCCCTGCACAAACGTATCAATGTCGCGAACGCCTTTTTTTGCTTCCAGCTGTGCTTTTGTGCCATCGTAATCCAACTTGGCTGCATTTTCATAGAAAGGCACTTCTGAAGGAAGAATGGCATTGCGCCCCAGGTGAAGGGCTACAAGTGCTTTTGCCTTTGCTTCCGGTGTTTCACCAGCATTTTCATGCTCAACTGCCTGTTTTTGCCTGGCATCAAGCATTTTGCTCACGGTTTCGTAATCGTTAAAGGCAAGTGTCTTCAAGGAGTCAATTTCTCCCTCCTGAACCACACCCCTTTCTTTGTGTCTCATTACAAGATTTTCGGCATTTAAACGCCTTTGAGCATCCAAGTCCTTTTTTAGTTGCTCAACAGTTTGTTCATTTTTTTCCATCTTATTATTAGTTATTAAATGAAGTTTATACTCACTGCCTTCCGGCGTACTTAGCCTTACAGCATTTTTTTGTCCTGGTATGGTTACCAGGCTAATCTCAAGCATTTCGCTTTTGGTAAGTGTTGGATATTTTTGTCCAGGAAGCAGTAAGGCTTTGTCTTTGCTTTCTTCAATTGGTATCACATTAAGGCTCACGGCACTCATATAGCCGTCCTTGTACTTCCAGTAGAGCTTAACGGCATCATCATCGTTTCTGTCAAACTCAGCTGTACCCTT
>JBFWIF010000111.1:0-6537 GCA_050256135.1 Acidaminococcaceae bacterium
AAATTTACAGCGACAAAGGTTGGTAACGACACCGCGCTTGCCCAAATTGTGCGTATTGTGGAAGAGGCTCAGGGGTCAAAAGCACCGATACAGCGTTTTGCCGATGTGGTTTCCGGTTATTTCGTGCCGGCCGTGGTGGTAATCGCCATACTTACTTTTGTCGCATGGTATTTTATCTTCGATCAAGGTAATTTTACCCGTGCTTTGGTTAATTTTACCGCAGTCATGGTTATTGCCTGCCCTTGCGCTTTGGGACTGGCGACACCCACTTCCATCATGGTAGGAACGGGTAAAGGCGCCGAAAACGGCATCCTGATCAAAGGGGCGGAGCATTTGGAAAACGCCCATCGTTTGACAACGATTGTCTTGGACAAGACCGGTACCATCACCAAAGGCGAGCCGGAAGCAACGGATGTTATTGCTATGGCAGGCTTTAGTGAGAAGGAAGTTTTGCAAGCAGCTGTAAGTCTGGAAAAAAATTCCGAGCATCCCCTGGCCCAGGCGATTGTCAAATATGGGGAGGAACAGGACGTTGCGATTGTCGAACCGGAGGAATTTGCGGCTATTCCAGGGCATGGCGTTAAAGGCTTTGTCGAAGGGAAAATTGTGCTGGTCGGCACGCGCAAGTTTATGAACGACAATGGCATCGACCTTGGTACCGCGTTAAGGCAGAAGGAACAACTGGAGCAGCAAGGCAAGACGGTTATGCTGGTAGCTATCGACAAGGCTCTGGCGGGAATGATAGCAGTGGCAGACACGGTCAAAGAAACATCGGCGCAGGCCATAGCAGAACTGAGGCTGCTCGGAATAGACGTCTGGATGATTACCGGTGACAATGAGCGGGCCGCCAAGGCCATAGGTGACAGGGTAGGTATTCAGAATGTGTTGGCAGAAGTGTTGCCGGAGCACAAGGCGGAGAAAGTGGCGGCGCTTAAAAAAGCAGGCAGAGTTGTTGGCATGGTGGGCGACGGTATCAACGACGCGCCGGCGCTGGCAACGGCTGACGTGGGTTTTGCCATCGGCACCGGTACGGATGTAGCCATTGAAGCGGCCGACATTACCTTGATGCGTGGCGACCTGATGGGCGTAGTTGCGGCTATCAGATTAAGCAAGGCTACGATGCGCAATATCAAACAAAATTTATTCTGGGCCCTTTTCTACAATGCTTTAGGCATACCAATTGCCGCCGCAGGCTTTTTGTCGCCGATATTAGCAGGCGGCGCGATGGCCTTCAGCTCTGTTTCCGTCGTGACCAATGCTTTGCGGCTCAGACGCTTTAAACCATATGAAGTTAAGTAAAATTAAAAATAAAAGGAGTGTATAAGCTATGCAAGAAACAATCATCAAAATTGAAGGTATGTCCTGCGGACACTGTAAGGCCGCAGTTGAAAAGGCTTTGAAGGCCGTTGCTGGCGTAGAGACGGCAGTTGTTGATTTGGAGAAAAAGCAGGCTGTTGTCACCGGGAACGCGGCAATGGAAGCGATGCGCGAAGCAGTAGAAGATGCCGGCTACGAAGTGGTTGAATGAAAAACGACAATTGCAAGGAGGATTGCTTGATATGAGTGAAATACGTACTATTCGTAAAATTGTGACCGGGACCCCGACTCAGGATGGTGCAGGCGTAAAGTTGGTAAGGGTTATTGGTAAAGCTGATACGACAGATTTTGATCCATTTCTGATGCTCGATGCTTTTGATTCACTTAATCCTGAAGACTATATCAAAGGTTTTCCCTGGCATCCGCATCGAGGGATTGAAACGATTACCTATTTGATTCAAGGCGACATTGAACATGGTGACAGCCTCGGTAATAAAGGCAGTATCCTGGACGGCGAGTGCCAATGGATGACGGCTGGTTCCGGCATCATTCATCAGGAAATGCCTAAGGCCAGTGAAAGAATGCTGGGCGTTCAGTTGTGGCTGAACCTTCCGGCACAAGACAAGATGGTACTGCCTAAGTATAACGGGATAACGAAAGCTGATATTCCCGTAATTAATGAAGAGGGCGCAAAAATTCACATTATCGGTGGAGCTTATAAGGGTACGCAAGGCGCAGTAGAAGGAGACTATATCAAACCGCTTCTGCTTGACGTTGAAATAGACGCTGGTGCTGAATGGACGATTGATACCAATAAAAATGATACTCTGTTCATTTATATTATTCAGGGAGAAGGCGCTTTTGACCCAGCTGAAGAAACTTATATCGCTGCAAAACACGCAATCTTGTTCAATGAAGGAAGCACATTGAAGGTAAAGGCATCTGACAAAGGGATAAGATTTTTGCTGATGGCGGCTAAGCCTCTTGGAGAACCTATTGCCTGGGGTGGACCGATAGTCATGAATACCAAGGAAGAACTCAACCTCGCTTTCCAAGAGCTGGAAGAGAACAAGTTCATTAAACACAGAATCTTTTAAGTTAAGGCGGCAGCAGGAAAAATATAATAGTTAAAAAACGGCCATTCTATTCCAACAAAAGTATTATTGGAGTAGAATGGCCGTTTTAATCGAAACTGTTTCTTGAAAACACCCTGGATTTTCTAATTGTTTTATTTTACATATTTCAAGAACCCGTCAATTATTACTAATTTTATGCGTTTTTTTTCATCCAGATATTCCAGATAGGAACGTAACATTCTTTCAATCAGATTATATTTATATATGTCGCCTACATGAATGTTAAAGCTGGTGATAACTGCCTGCATGAGTTCCTGCAACGTCATGGGCTTTACGATAAGGTCGTATATTTTTTCTGCTCGCAGCTGATAGAAATCAATATTATCTTTTATCAGGGCAGTAATATCGTCATAAATGCCTTTATGTGCAATTACATAGCAACTGCACTGGAGATGGTACAGCCTTTCCTTACTTTTCAGATCTTCCGAAAGGATAGAAGCATAAGGCATCTTGGCACCCCTCATCACGTCGTGGCTGATGAGTGCATCACCGATATAAGCGACATCATCGGGCGTAGCGAGACAGATGTGGGCAGGGCTATGGCCCGGTGTGTGCAGAATTTTAAACTCAATGCCGCACATTTCGATGCTAGTCTGGTCAGCGGCAAGCGGGAAATCCACGGGACAGACCATATGGCCAAGGTGCTCTGTTATCTCGGTGAGCGACATTGTGTTGTAATAAACCTTAAGATTGATTGGAGAACTGCAAACCATAGCTTCATAGGCTGGCATAGCAATCTGGCATTGATATTTTTGCCTGAAATATGAATTGTTCCCGCTGTGGTCGATATGCGCATGGCTGTTGATGATGCCAGTTACTTTTAAATTGTTTTTCTGCAGGGCTTCGCTGATCCCTTTTTGTTCGCCCTGAGCCCAGCCGGTATCAAGCATGATTATTTCTTCGGCATTGATTTTATAAAAAGGGATATAGGTCATACCTGTGTCAATACAAAAAGTATGGCCTTTTATTTGCTTTATTTCCACCGATTGAGTCACTTCCTTCTCCGGATGATTTTTAATTTAGAGCGAGCCCTTCACTATGCAGCAGAAATGCCGTTATCTTGTTGTTTTCCAGCCGCTTTCTATAACTATACGATTAAATGCAGTTCTTAGCAATCAAATCCTTGCTGGTTGTGAATTGGAAATCTACTTTTCCATAAACCAGATTCCTTCTTCATCGTAGAGTTCAATCGTTTTGCCGCAAATTTTACAGATATAACGGATGCCGATGCCGCCGCTTTTGAGGCAGGCTGCCCGGCGGATGTCTAAAATTTTGTCTATTTCAAATAAGCGGCCATCTTCCCAGACAATTGACGTGGGGAAGGAGCGGCCGTCTTTTTCATGCCGCACGTTGACTGTCAGGATTATTTTCGGCATTAGGAACACCTCTTTATTTAAAGTAGCCGACAGGATGGATAACATGGTCTTCTTTGGGGTTAAATCCTGTCAATTTGCCGTCGAGAAGGCAGGAGGCTCTGATCAGCGAGCCGTGGCCGAATCTGCCGCGGATGGTATCGATGGTATGCTCCAGCGATTCCTGCGCTCGCGTCTTTTCATCGGTGTCGTCAAAAAGAGCAAGCTGGACATGGTCGACTTCAGTTACGAGATTGATGCCGCGGATACCGATACTCCTAAGCGGGCGCAGCCAATGATAATTGGCGAGGAATAGCTCCATGGCCTTTTCAATCATGTCCGTGCTGAGATAAGTGGGCTTCTTCAGCAAACACTGGCGGGTGGCGGAGTAAAGCTCGTTATCGCGGAAAGAAATCTGTACGCCTGAGCACTTCAGCCCATAATCGCGGAGCCTGGCGGCAACTGATTCTGCCAGAACGGTAAAGACCAGTCGCACGTCTTCATTATTAACCAGGTCCCTGGGACAGGTCGTGCTGTTGCCGATGGACTTGACAGCGCTCTGCTCATCAATTTTTCTTACGGGAGCAGTATCCAGACCGTTGGCAAACAACCACAGTACTTCGCCCCACTTGCCGAGATTATTCGTTAGCACTTTTTTATCAACCGTGGCAACCTTGCCAATAGTGTCTAACCCGTAGTTATGCAGTTTCCTGGCGGTTGAGCGACCAACGTAAAGCAAGTCTTCTACCGGCAGCGGCCAGACGATTTCTTTAAAATCTTCCGAGGAGATAACTGTGGTGGCGTCAGGCTTTTTCAGGTCGCTGCCCAGCTTGGCAAAGATTTTGTTGAAAGAGACGCCGACGGAAACAGTTACGCCTAATTCTTCTTTGACCCGCTTTCTGATTGTATCGGCAATAGTCTGTCCGTCGCCCAATAGTTTGACGGAACCTGTAACGTCAAGCCAACATTCGTCGATGCCGAAGGGTTCAACCTGGTCGGTGTAGTCATAGTAAATTTTGCGGGCCAGACGGGAGAAGCGCAGATACTTTTGAAAATCTGGCGGGACTAAGATCAAGTCAGGCGCTTTCATCCTTGCCTGCCAGATGGCTTCGCCGGTAGTAACCCCAAGTTTTTTGGCAAGCATATTCTTGGCCAGCACGATACCGTGTCTGTTCAGAGGATCACCGCAGACAGCAACAGGACAATGGCGTATTTCCGGTCGATACAGACATTCAACCGAAGCGTAGAAATTATTCAAATCGACATGCAGGATAGTTCTCATTTTATTACCACCAATACAAACATATGTTCGTTATTAGTATAGCGCAGGTTTGGCTTTTAGGCAAGAAATTGAGCAAAAAATTCAAGGCTTTTTAAATAAAAGACCAACACATAGCTCTTTATGTGTTGGTCTTCAATAAGTCATAGTTTTAGAATGATCAGTAGCAAAAATTAAAATTGGTCAATCGATATAACGAGTCTTTTCTTCAACACTTTTACGTGCCGGCACCGAGCCTGTTCTCTCAGGATAGCCGATACAGATGATGCCGAGGGGGTCTTTTTCTTCGGGAATATCGAAAATCTTGCGGACATCTTCTTTTTCGAACAAAGAGTACCAAAGGCTGCCCAGACCTTGTGCATGAGCTGTCAAAAGCATGTTTTGAATAGCACAGCTGCAGGATTCGAGATAACCTAAGCCTGGTTCGTCCAGAAATTGCTCAGCACCATTTTTACTGGGGTCGCCAATTACTACGATTAATGTCGGAGCTTGCGATAAAAATTCGATATTAAAGGCTGGCAGCCATTTCCAACCGCTGCGTTCAGCTAGTTTTTGTCTGGTAGCATCAGCGGCAGCTCTAAATTTTTGTTTGTAGCCGGAATTATTTACAACGATGAATTCCCACGGTTGCTTATTTACCGGTGATGGGGCGAAAGTCGCCGCCTCCAGGATTTTGCCGATCTTTTCCTTTTCTACAGGATCTTGTTTGTAGTTTCTGCAACTTCTTCTGCCAATTATTGTCTCGAAACAGTCCACGATTCAAGCCTCCTTTGGTTTTGGTCTATGAGGGATTAGCCTCGCATCTAAATATATTCGCCTGAAATAATATAACACCTGCAATAAAATATTATGGCAAAAATTTCGGCTAAAAATCGAGGCAGGTAAAGAAGCGGTTTGTGGCGAAGTAGGCAGTATTATCTGTAATCTAAAACGCTATAAAAGGAGGAACGACAGCATATGGGTATGACGATGAGCGAAAAAATTCTGGCTCGCGCCGCCGGTTTACCGCAAGTGGAAGCAGGCCAGATTGTCATGGCAAAAGTCGACAAAGCGATGATGGATGACCTTTTGGGACCGCGCGTCGAGATTGCTGAGCAGATGGAACGCATGGGGGCAAAGATCTGGAATGCAGACAAGGTGGTCATTATTTCGGACCATTATACGCCGCCAGCCAATGCAGCGCAGGCCGACATAGTGAAGTTTACACGCGAGTGGGCCAAGGAAAAAGGTGTAGCCAATTATTATGAATATATTGGTCCCTGCCATCAGATTATGATTGAAAAGGGACATGCTTTGCCTGGCGAAGTCATTGTAGGGACTGATTCGCACTCCTGCTCGTATGGTGCTGTCGGTTCTTTCGCAACCGGCATCGGTTCCACAGAAATGCTCGGTGTGCTGATGATGGGTGAAATCTGGTTAAAAGTACCCGAGACGATTCGTGTGGAGTGGAGCG
>JBFWIF010000112.1:0-6299 GCA_050256135.1 Acidaminococcaceae bacterium
ATTTGAGCTTTGTTAAAGTCATCCATTCGCCCTATGTCAAGCCAATACTCATGAATAGGAAACATAATAACATCTTGATTCTCAGATATTTCTATTTCTAATAAAGTTGGCATATCAATTCTTTTATTCTTAGGTACTTTTTTTATTAACTCTGGGCTTACAACATAAATACCAGCATTTACAAAATATCTTTGGATTGGTTTTTCTTGCATAGATATAATGTGATGCCCATCACCATTAATAACACCGTACGGTATTTGATAGTCATATTCACGTACACACATTGTAGCTTTTGGCTTATATTTGTTATGGAAGCCAAGTAATCGTTCAAAGTCAACTGTTGTCAGAACATCGCCATTAATCATTATTAATGGTAGTTCTGGTATATCATCAGGTAACAATCCTAGAGCACCTGCTGTCCCTAAAGGATTTTTTTCATGAACATAATTTATATTCGCTCCCCATGCTTCTCCTTTCCCAAAATACTCTGTAATTTGCTCAGGCATATAATGTGTTGAAATATAGATATTTTTAAAACCTACCTTCAAGAATTGTTCAAGAAGTATTTCAAGAATAGGTTTATCTCCAACTTTGAGCATTGGTTTAGGACAGTGATCAGTCAATGGCCGCAAACGAGTTCCAAATCCACCAGCCATAATAAAGACTGGATTATCGTATCGGGAACATGAAATAAGACTGCCTACAGTTTCCAATCCAATAATAGCTTCTTGATGAATAATTGGAATCGCTAATATCCCATGTTCTGCCATTAGCCGTCTGAGTTCATTTCTAGTAAGTTCAATCCCGGCTGTAATTGGGTGTCTGTTCATTACGCAGTGTACTTCTGCAGTCAGAGGAAGGCTTTTTAATAGGCCCCTTCTGATATCACCATCAGTAACTACACCAACTAACTTTTTATTTTCATCAACAACCAGTCCGATACCAACACCAGTTTCATTTATTACATTTAAGGCATCGCGCAATGTGCTATTAATAGTCAACATTGCTGCTTCCCAATTATTACTCATGCTTTTTAACCCTACATTATAATCAAGGAACATAAATCTCAGCAGTCCCGTCAATTACAATTCGATGACCAACTTTGCAAATTGTCCGGAAAAACACCCGTCGCTTATCTATATCCACTGAAATTACCTCAGCAATAGCCTTAACAGTATCCCCTAAATAAACTGGTTTTTTGAACTGGAAAGATTGTGCTACATATACACAGCCAGGACCAGGAAGTTTCATACCAAAAAGAGCAGAAAAGAAGCTGCCAGATATTAGCCCATGGGCGATTCGCTTTTTATAACGAGATTCCGCCGCATACTCTTCATCGACATGGACCGGATTATGATCTCCTGAAAGCCCAGCAAAATTTTTTACATCAGCATCAGTAATTGTTTGTGAATAAGAAACACTCATCCCAACTTTGATATCTTCGAATTCAATAGTATTCATTCGCTAAGCGCCCCGCTTTATTGACTTTGCCGGACATCCGAATACAACATCTCCGGCTTTTACACTTTTAGTAACAACAGCGCCCATGCCAATGACAGCTCCCTCTCCAATGACTAATGGCTTATCCTGAGTTCCCTGCTTGATCATCGCTCCAGTACCGATATAAACATGGTCTTCAATAACAACATTACCATTGCATTTCACGGACGGTGCAAAAGTTACATAGTCCCCTATAATACAGTCATGGGCTACATAGCTATATATATTAGCGTGAAACGAGCGACCAATTTTAATATTTGATGTGAGAGTGACAAATGGACATAAAATAGCACCATCACCTATTTTCACATCATCCATTATTATAACATTATCGGCAATGACATTTAAAATTGTGACTTTATCTCTTAGTAATTCTTTTTCTATTTTTTGTCTAATATCTGCATTTGCGATTGCAATTGTTGCAAATTTGATGCCTGACTCAATATTCAAAAAATCACTGTAACTAATGACATTCACTCCATTTACCGGTTCAAGCTGTAATTCGGTATCTATGAAGTAAATTTCATCATCATGTTCAAGTAGTGTCCGCACAAGCGGCAAAACTTCCCTGCCAAATCCACTTGCACCAAAAATGCCATAAATCTTGTTATACATAGCTATTCCTTTTACTCGAATATGAGTTCATCAGGGACATAATTTTTACTAGCTTTTGTCCCCAGTAATTTCCAGTAATCATAAGGACTCATTCCGGTACCAGGCCGTTTCACTGCAAAATGCTCAGGCTTAAGTAAAGTTCCCTCTTTGATGGCGCATGCTGCAACAAGACTTTTACGCGCAATAAGCTTATTTTTTATCTCACTTTGTTGCGGCATTTTTAAACCATTTCCCATAGCTAGCTCGACTTCACGAATGGCTTTAACCATTTCTGTTAATTCCGCTGGTTCTAAAGAAGCTTTATGATCCGGCCCTTCCATCGTTTTATCTAATGTAAAATGCTTTTCAATAATGCAAGCGCCCAACGCCACAGCAGCAACGGGAACCGAAATCCCTTTACTATGGTCAGAATAGCCTACCGGTAAACCAAATGCTTTATCTATGGTATTCATTGACATAAGATTAATATCCTCAAACGGTGCAGGATACTCAGTTGTACAATGAAGAATTTTAACTTTTTCTCGTAATAAAATTTGACCTTGCGCAGATGAGTATGCCTGGAGAAATAAATCTTCTGAAATCTCTATATCTGATGCTGATGTATTCATTAGTCCAAAAGCAATTACACCTAGAGCCTTTTCAATTTCTCCCAGCGTAGCCATGCCAGTAGAAACGATAAGGTTACATCCTGTTTGAGCATTTTTTAAAATAAAAGGTGCATTAGTTAATTCTCCAGATGCTATTTTTAAAGTGTTAATTCCTAAATCTTTGACAATAAAATCTAAGCTCTCACTATCAAAAGCAGTGGACAGAAACTCAATTCCTTTATTTTTGCAGTAATCAACTAAACGATGGTGCGCTTCATAGGAAAGTTCAAGCCTCTTCACCATTTCTAATTGGCTTTCTTTTTTTCCCGTATTGACAACCTGGTAATCAGCTTGTTCGGCATGAATTGCGATTGATTTCTCAGCTTTGAAGGTTTGAAATTTGACTGCATCAGCGCCAGCTTTATAAGCTTCATCGATCAATCTCATTGCCAATTCTTCGCTGCCATTATGATTAACGCCAGCTTCTGCAATTATATATGCCATTTTCGCACCTTATACATCATAAAAATTTTTAGTAGGCTCCACATTAATTGCTTTGATGACCTCAAGGATCTTCAACCCAACCATGCCTTCGCCATATGGATTTTGATAATTTAGCTTTTCACGAGAAAGTAATGCTTTATTAATAGCATCAACAATCGAATCTGCTTCCGGTTCGCAGTGAATTACACTGCTTGCACAGAGCCGTCCTTTTTGTCTCTGTCCGATATCCACCGTAGGCACTTTCAGCGATGGCACTTCCGAAATCCCACTTGATGAATTGCCTATCACGGCAACAGACAAACGAACAGCACTAAGATAGCGTTTTTGCCCCAAGGATGGCACAGCTTTAACGCGTTCAGGTTGGCGAAGTGCATATTCCTCTAACAAAGGGATAATACTTCTGCCGCCATCATCCGCATTTGGATATGTGATCAAAACCTGATATTCCTGGAATTGATCTAAGGCTTCAAGCAATGCTCTGAAACTCTCTTGTGCAGGTTCGTCTGCAAGCGTCACAGGATGATAGGTGACTACAAAGAATGGCTTGCTAATTTTGAAATTTAATGACATCTCTAACTCGTCCAGAGACATCATTTGAGTTCTATGTAAATGCTCATTACCAATTGTACCAACATTGAACACGCGCTCTGGCGCTTCGCCAAGTTGTATGACTCTCTGTCGATACTGCTCGGTTGCAGTAAAATGTAAGTAACTCAGTTTTGTTATTGCATGTCGAATAGCGTCATCATAGGCACCCTCAGTGACTTCACCGCCATGAAGATGAATTACAGGAATTCTCATCAGCATCGCAGCTTCAGCTGCTGCAAGCGCTTCATACCTATCGCCCAGGATAACAATATAATCAGGATTCAATCTCTGGTAGGCATCGGCGAGGCCAATAAGGGCAACTCCCATACTCTTAACAACCCCAGCAGGAGTATCTGATGAAAGGAGCATTTCCACAGTTGCATCAATTTTAAAGCCATCATTTTCTATTTGACGCCAGGTCAAACCAAACTCTGGTGAAAAATGAGCTCCGCTCGCGATAATTTGAAGTTTAAAATCAGTATCAGCATCAATATCTTTCATTAGCCAGTATAGGAGCCCATACTCAGCTCTGGTTCCAGTAAACACAGCTATTTTTTTAGCCATATCCTAAAATCTCACAGGTGAGCTCGGTAAATTTACCAGGCGCGCTTCTATTAACTCTGAATTCTTAAGATCGTCACGCATCGCTTTATCAAACATCGGTAACCGGTGCATCAATTTCCAGATTGGGCGAGTCATTACTTTCGCTTCATTCATTTGTGCAAGGAGTGCATCGCGGGAATCACTATTTTCACAAATAACTGCGTTTAACCAATAATTTGATTGTGCATATTCAGGTTCTTTTACGAAATGGAATTCCGAACCGGAAAAGAAAGTTTCGTAATGGTGTGCCAACACACGCTTTTGCTGAAGAAAAGAGTCAAGACATTCCATTTGACCGCAGCCAAGTGCAGCATTGATGTTCGGCATGCGATAATTAAAACCAGGCTCATCATGATAGAATTCATAAGGATGAGGAACTTTTGCTGTTGTCGTTACGTGTTTTGCACGTACACCAGTTTCCGGTGTTCTACAGAAAACCATTCCACCACCACCAGTGGTTATAATTTTATTGCCATTGAAACTTAACGCACCGTAGTCGCCCAACGTTCCGGTATGTTTTCCTTTATAGAAGGATCCCAGGCTTTCAGCTGCATCTTCGACCAGAATAATATGCCATTTGCCGCATACCGCAATTAGCTCATCCAGTTCTACCGGATGGCCGAAAGTATGCATAGGGACAACAGCACGCACTACTTGTCCCGTTTTGCGGTGAACACAACCCTGATCTGTTAATTCAGCATTCTCTGTTAGCCAGTTATCCAGTGCTAGAGGACAAAGTCCCATACTCACCGAAGAAACATCAGTAAAAACAGGCTCCGCTCCCAGATGGTAGAGAGCATTACATGTGGCGACAAAAGTCAATGCCTGAGTTACCACCAAATCGCCACGCTTAACGCCAGCCAGGTACAGTGCAGCACTAAGCGCTGCGGTGCCATTCACTGTTGCGACAGCACGTGCCGTTCCAGTATAGGCTTCCATCTTTCGCTCAAAATCGTCGACATATTTGCCTACGCTTGAGACAAATGTACTTTCAAGTGTATCGAGCACATATTGTTTCTCATTGCCATTGAAAACTGGCGCATGCAAAGGAATAAACTCATCCGTTTTGTATACGTCGCGAACAAATTCGATTATTGATTTGATATTCATTCGAGGATGCCTTGCTTACATTTTACTATCGAGGTATTTCCCGGTTTCTTTGTGACCAAAATCTGGAATCATTTCAAAAAAAAGCTTAACGATATCTTCTTTATTCCATTCATGAGATATCTTCATTTCCTGGATTTTTTCTTCAAAATGCGCCAACAGTGCTGAATCATAAAGTGGCTCATTCTTAATTATACCGAGATTAATAAAGCGTTCCATATCGAGAGTTTCTTCATCAGTGAAGAATTCTTCGAAATCCTTCTCACCTGTCGTATCACTTGAAGTAAATAAACATGGCCATTTCCCTTGAGCTGGCAACGTTTTTACCAGCTTACGCGCCTCATCTTCACTCTCGCAAATATGCGGTTCATAACCACGCTGTTTTAAATATAGAACTGCGATATCAGCAAATGAAATAAGATGGAGAGCTTCACTCAGTTTCGGGAAAAATATGTCACGATTATCACCAAATATACATGACATTAGGCAGAGCTCACCTGACTCCTGAGGGGTGACAAAGTAACGCTTGATATCATTCGGTGCCACCAGCGGCTGCTGCTTGTGGAGGCGTTGATTGAACCCATGTAGAAGAGAACCATCGGAAAAGGCAACGTTTGCAAAACGCGCAGTAGAGATGGCAATTTGTTTACTTTTACGCATCAGGAACATTTCCATGATACGTTTAGACGCGCCCATCATATTTACTGGATTCGCGGCCTTGTCGGTCGATACGCAGAAGAATTTTTTAACACCTGCAGCGATAGACTGCTCAATTGTTTTGTCAGTATTGAGGAT
>JBFWIF010000113.1:0-6227 GCA_050256135.1 Acidaminococcaceae bacterium
TGAAAAAAGTATTTTTAAAAACGACTGTCCTTTTAACTGCCTTGCTGCTTGTACTAGGATCGTGTAGCAAGAAAAGTGACGACAATCCGGTAACTCCAGGTCAATTGGGAGGCAAATTTAAATTGGTAATAAATGATGTGCTCATCGCCGAAGAAACGACAGATGAAGTTGGTATGCTGGGCGATTTAATTTCTGTAGCGCGTGATGAGTCCTTAAACATTGTAATCGCCAATGTGCCTCATACAGTTGGTGGCGAAACAACTATCAGTGACGATGAAGACGCTGCTTCAGTATCTATTTCCGGTACGAATATTTTGAATACTGATGGCTCTGGAGAAGTATATTTTTCGATCAGTGGCACCCTAAAGCGTGAATCTGATTCAAAAGTTACCTTTCAAGGCACATGCAGCCGTTTTGGCGATGCTCAGCTATATACGTTTAGTGGTTATGCCGAATCTGAAGCTTTTAAAGTGATATAATCATAGTCCCTCAAATATTCTTAAACCTAATCAAAATTGAAATCATGAAAAACTTAATCAAATCTCTAATTTTGGCTGTTGTTCTTTTTGCAGCAGCACAGCTTCAGGCGCAGGTAAGCGCAGGTGCAGGCGTTGTATTCGGAAGCGATATCAACAATATCGGTTTCAGCCTCAACGGAAAATACAGTTTTAATGAAAGCTGGGCAGCAGCACCTTCTTTCACCTTTTTCCTGAAAAAGGATTACGTTTCCTGGTCGGTATTGGATCTGGATGTGAATTATCAGCTTACTGCCATAGAGAATTTAGGCGGGCTTTATGCCATTGGCGGATTAAACATGACCTTCTGGAAAATCAGTTATGATGATGTGTACGATGACATTTGGGGTGGTGCATGGGATGCCAACGGTTCCGATATAGGTTTCAATCTCGGCCTTGGCTTGGATGTTCCGCTCTCCGAAAAAGTGGTGTTAGCTCCTGAAGTACGCTACACTTTGGGCGGGGCAAACTTTTTCCGAGCAGGTGTTAAACTGATGTACGCTTTTTAGACAACCAATAATTTTTCTCATATTCAAAACCATCAATCTTTGGATTGGTGGTTTTTTTGGTGCATTTCATTACAATTCAATCAAAGTTTGATGTAATGCATTTTTTTTGTGTGTTTTATGAAAAACCACTAAATTGTGCTGTCTAAAACAAAGCATTATGAAAACAAAATGCAGCAGTATTTGTATCCTCCAGGGATATAAAATTATTTTTTTAATCACATTTATGGGCACTATGTTTGGTTTTACCAATTTATCAGCCCAGCACTGGCTCTCCGTTGGAGAGGTGTATGATTTTGAGATAGGCGATCTGTTCGTGACATCTGGATATAGTGAAAGTGCATCCGGGGGATGGCATGATACCGAGAATAGACAAACCGAAATGGAGGTGATTGATAAACAATGGAGTGCATCAGGTGATACGGTGTTCTATTATTTTGATATGAAAAGTTGGAAGCGGACTTTAGTGAGTGGGAATGATTGGGAGGTTAACATTAATCATGATACAGTTATGAGATCCCATTCTATGTTGGATAGTTTAATGATTGACATCGTTTTTAATAATTATATCCAAAAGTATGCTGATCCAAACCATATGCATGGAAGAATAAGAAATGAACTAGTAAATGCTTCTGACACGTATGATGCCACTGTGAATGGGTATACTGAAGGTTTGGGGAGTATTAGATATACCCGAACCACTTATACTTCTACTTATAGGAATGATCTGATTTATTATAAAAAGGGTGAGGAAGAATGGGGAAGCTATACTCCTATATCCATTGATGAACAATACGTGAAAAATAGTGCTTCCCCTATTTCTCAAATGTTGGCAGATAACTTTACTAAAACGGGGATTAAAAAAGACAAACCTGATTTGAATACTATCGTTCAACATAAAGGAAAGCAAGTTGAGAGTAAGGAGCCTTGTTCTTCATGCCTACCGGGAGGCATTGTATTCCGTACGCAAACTCAGATTGATGAGTTCCATACGAATTATCCCGAATGTACTAATATTGAAGGCGATGTAACGATATGGGGTTTTGATATTGCCAATCTGAATGGATTAAATATGCTGACTTCCATTGGGGGGAATTTCAGAGTTTTTGCTTGCTATACCTTAACCAGCCTGAACGGATTGGATAGCCTCACCTCAATCGAAGGGAATTTGGAGATTATAGCAAATAATTCCCTTACCAGCCTTTCCGGGATTGAGAACCTGGAAGCTGCCTCGATAGATCAATTAACAATAATTAATAACAGCTCCTTATCCAGCTGTGAAGCCCAATGGTTGTGTGAATATCTAAGTTCGCCAAATAGTGAGTTTGAATTAAGCAACAATGCGAGCGGCTGTAACAGTATCATAGAGGTTGCTGCTGGCTGCGGAGGAATGCCATGCCTTACTGATGATGATTATGTTTTTAATACTCAGTCAGAAATAGATCTTTTTGAGGCTGCTTTTCCTAATTGTACTGACTTGGAAGGAAATGTTACTATAAATGGAATTGACATTACAAATCTAGCCGGATTGGGTATGATTACATCTATCGCAGGCAATCTAACAATTCATGGTTGTGAAGGACTTACTAGTCTGACAGGCTTGGATAATTTGAATTCTGTCGGTAACGACTTAATAATATATAAAAACTATAATCTAAGTAGTCTAAACGGTACTGAAAATCTTTATTCAGTTGGAGGGAATTTGAAGTTGTATTCCCTTCCAGACCTTAGCAGCTTGAATGGACTAGATGGCCTTAATAACATAGGAGTGAATTTCAGAATATACAATTGCAATACCTTAACCAGCCTGACCGGACTGGAAAACCTTACTTCCATTGGCGGTTATCTCTGGATTGATCATAATGCTGGCTTGTCTAACTTGAATGGAATGGAAAACCTGACTTCTGTTGATGGAAACCTCTGGATTCATACCAATACTGCCCTGACCAGCCTGAGTGGTTTGGAAAACCTAACTTCTGTAGGTAAGAATTTCAGATTGTTTTTTAATACTGCCCTGACAAGCCTAAGCGGTTTGGAGAGCCTCACCTCTATTGGAGATTATCTTTGGGTTAAAAATAACCCGGTTCTTACCAGCCTGAGTGGACTTGATAACCTGAATACTATTGGGGATTATCTTTGGGTGGATGATAATAAAGTCTTAAGCCATCTTAATGGATTGGAAGGACTGAATTCCATAGAGGGAAATTTTTGGTTTACTGGTAACGACTCTCTGTCTGAACTGCCTGAATTGAATAGTCTGACCTCCATCGGGGGGAATCTTTGGGTTAATTATAACATTACACTTACCAGCCTTTCCGGGCTGGATAATTTGGAAGCTGCATCGATAGATCAATTAATAATTGTGCATAACAGCTCCTTATCCAGCTGTGAAGCCCAGTGGTTGTGTGAATATCTAAGTTCGCCAAATAGTGAGTTTGAAATAAGTAACAATGCGAGCGGCTGTAACAGTATCATAGAGGTTGCTGCTGGCTGCGGAGGAATGCCTTGCCTTACTAATGATGATTATGTTTTTAATACTCAGTTGGAAATAGATCTTTTTGAGGCTGCTTTTCCTAATTGTACTGACTTGGAAGGAAATGTTACTATAAATGGAATTGACATTACAAATCTAGCCGGATTGGGTATGATTACATCTATCGCAGGCAATCTTACAATTCATGGTTGTGATGGACTTACTAGTCTGACAGGCTTGGATAATTTGAGTTCTGTCGGTAACGATCTAAATATCAACAATAATAATGTGCTTGCCAGTCTGAACGGATTGGAGGATCTATCAACCATCGGTGCAAATTTAAAGATTGAAAATAATGATTTTCTTTATAATTTGACTTCATTGGAGGGGCTTACCTCAATAGAAGGGAATCTGCAGATTATAGAAAATGATACCCTTACCAGCTTGAGGGGACTGGATAATCTGGAAGCAGCTTCAATAACTGATCTGCAAATTGTCTCGAATCCTTTGCTCGAAAAGTGCGAAGTCAATAGCATTTGCAATTATTTGTCAGAACCTGGCGGCACAATAGAAATCCATGATAATGCACCCGGCTGTAGTAACCCTCAACAAGTAGAAAACGCTTGTGAAAAATTGGATGTGGAAGAGCTGGCTGTTGAAGCAGAATTTATGGTTTTCCCCAACCCTGCTAAAAACAAGATATATCTCACAAGTAAAAATGATTTGAAAATTGAAACCTTTACGATTTATAATCAAATAGGACAAAAGGTGTTTCATCGAAATGAGACGGTAGACAATATTGATATTTCAGCACTTGAGTCAGGTATATATTTTCTTGAACTTATCTCAGGTGAATTAACAATCAAACAAAAGCTAATCGTTAGTAATTAAGAACATTGTAGCTGGTTGGTTTTAAGTTTTTGTGCGCTTTTTAGCCATCCATAAATATCTTTCTCATCTAACCTTCGGCTTGGTGGTTTTTTTGATTAATGCTGTCATTAACAATTCCCCCCTTCAATGCTTTTCCTAACTTTGCAAGCATGGTTTTTTATGAATTTTTAATGATTAATTTGCACAATGAATAATCTTAACAGGCGAATTAGTCAATTAGGAACGGCTTTGGGAAAGCTCGATTTCTCGTTGATAAGTATTTTTCTGGTAGTGGCTTTTGTTGCCATTTATTCAATTAATCTATCGTACTGGAACAGACCTGATCGCATTATTGCTTCGGATGTGATTAATTATTATGCTTATCTGCCAGCCACTTTTGTTTATGGAGATGTTACACTTGATTTTGTGTTTAATAATAAGAAAGAATTTGAAGAAATTTTTTGGCCAGTAATCACCGATATTAATAAAAATGCCATACGTGTAACGATGGGCATGTCTGTGATGTATGCTCCGGCATTTTTAATTACGCATGCAATTGTACATATTACAGGCGGCGAAGCTGATGGATTTAGTTGGCCCTATCGTTTGGGACTTATAATTATTGGTTGGGTGTATCTTTTTTTGGCCCTGATGATGCTTCGAAAGATCTTGCTTAGGTTTTATTCGAAGCTGGTAACAGCATTGGTTCTAGTTATTGTTGTTGTAGGTACAAATTTATTTCATTACGCAACTGTTGAACCTGCAATGAGTCATGCATACAGCTTTTTATTGTTTACAGCTTTTTTATTGTTAACAATCAAATGGCATGAAACGAAATGTTTTAAAACGGCTATACTAATTGGTCTAGTAAGCGGCATGATCGCTTTAGTAAGACCAACAAATGTTTTGCTTGGTCTTGTTTTTATTTTTTGGGGAGTGGATTCCTGGCGTGGATTGATCACGAAATTCAATTTATTGAAAAGCAATTTAGTTTCAGTTTCTTTAATCCTTTTATTTGCTTTCATCGTATGGATACCCCAGTTGGTATACTGGAAAACGGTTTCCGGAAGTTGGTTTTTTGTTGGCTATGAAGATGATGCTGCATTTTATTTTGCTAACCCTCAATTAATTAACAATTTATTTAGTTATCGCAAAGGATGGCTTGTTTATACGCCACTAATGATTTTTGCTTTCGTTGGTTTAGTAATGCTTTGGAAGAATAGAAGAGGAATGGCACTTCCAATAGTGGTTTATTCAGTTTTCAATATTTACCTTATTTCAAGTTGGTGGTCGTGGTGGTATGGCGGTGGATTTGGAATGCGTCCATATGTTGAAACTTATGCTATTTATGCATTAGGTTTTGGGGCTTTTGTTGATTGGATTTTTAAGCGCAGGTTTTTTGTTAAAGTACCTGCTCTGATAATTATTTTGTTGCTTGTGGGCTTCAGTTATTTCCAGTCACGTCAGTATTATTGGGGGGGCTATTCATTATGTGGGTATGACCAAAGAAGCTTATTGGCATCAGTTTTTAGTGTTAAAGCCTTATGGTGATCTTTATAAAAAGCTTACAATTCCGGATATGGAAAAAGCACGGAAGGGGATCTATGAGTATCATAAATTTAGTGATTAAATCAATTAATTATTTTTTATGTTTAAAAAATGGGATATAGATTCAAAATCATTATTGAAAAAGCAAGAAAAGTTTTTGTTCTTCCTTTTCTTGCTTGGAAACCTGATTCCGCTTTACTTCACGCAGTACATTGGCTCATTGGATGGCCCAAAGCATTTACAAATTGCCAATATCATGGTTGAATTATGGAAAGGGAATGAGTTGTTTCAGTCTTATTTCGAGTTTAGCGCACC
>JBFWIF010000114.1:0-6070 GCA_050256135.1 Acidaminococcaceae bacterium
TAGCTGCATCTGTAAGATCATTAACTGCTATGATTTCAATTTCCGGGTTGTTTAATGCTGCACGAAATACGTTTCTCCCTATTCTTCCGAACCCATTAATACCAACTTTTGCTACATTTGTCATAAAACAAAAACCTCCTTGAAAATATCTGTATTATTATTATCCAATATTTATAGATCTCTTCTGTAATAATTCTTGTTATCTCCTTAGCCGCGGCTTCATCGGTAATAAGGATATCCTGTCGAGACGCTCTGATAACCGCCAGAATTGCGGCAGCTTTTGACTTTCCGCCTCCTATTCCTATGACTTTTCTGATGTGCAGCAAATCATTAACCATCAAACCAGCATTATTTGTGACATAAACAACTTTGCCGTCCAAACTGCAATACTGGCCAATGGCTTCGCCAACAGCACCTTCATTTTCCAATTTTTGCAAAACATCTGGTGCCAGGCCACGGCGTTTGGCCATAGTATCTGCTCTTCCCATACCATGCACAAGAACATCAGCCTTCCTGATAATTTCCACTACTGATTTTACTGTAATGTCCTCAGCCAAAATACTATTTAAAATCTCTTCGCTGACACCATCTGGTACATAAAGCTGTTTGTACCTGGCTCCAAATTTTCTCGCTAAAACCGAAGCAATTGTATTAGCCTGGTCTTCAACATTATCGCCCAAACCTCCACGAGCAGGAACAACAACTGTTTTTGGCGCGCTGCCACTAACATTGGCAGCCAAGGCGGCCATAGTCGTACCACCACTTACAGCAATAATATGCTCTCCTCCATCACTAAGAAGATTTATGAGTATACCTGCCGCTGCACGTCCAATCTCACGCTTTACTACATCTTCCTGATCGCAGTCACCGGGAATAATTACTACCCTGCCAATATTAAGTTTTTCACTAAGCAGATTTTCTAAAGAAGAGATATCCTGCAATTTACGTACGTAATCTGCCAACTCTTTAAGAATTTCTTCTCCTTCATCGGTAACATACATCCCCAAGGGTGAAAAATTCAAAAGACCACAGTTCTTAAGAAAATCAACCTGCGCGCGCAAAACTCTTTCACTAAGGCCCAAACGATTGGCGAGTGCTCTTCTGCCAATAGGCGATTCGTGACTTACTTGGCGAAGTACCTGGTACCTTAATACCAACAATTCGCTGAGTTCAGGCACAATTTTTTTCTGTAAATTGATAATATTGTCCATTTGAACTCCTCAAGCACTAGACTTTTGTCCCCCGTGGAACTTTTTGAGTCCCACAAAATACAAAACTCCTCTTATTTTTAAATACATGCCTATTGTAGCATAGTAATCAAAAAAAGAGAAGTGTAACAATAGGAAAAAACCACGTATGAAATTAAACAGCATTACTGTCTTTAACAACAGATGCCTTAAATAATTTCACCGTAGTTTTTCTTTATTTTCTATAATTTACATTTTCCGGGTTCATATCATGAAAATGCAAACGTTCTTTTGCTGTTGCTTCCCACTCCGTCTCCTTCTTGCCATAATTGCAGTAAGGATCGATACTGAGGCCACCTCTTGGTGTAAATTTTCCTAATACCTCTATGTATTTAGGATTCAAAAGTTGTATCAAATCTTTCATAATAATATTTACGCAGTCTTCATGAAAATCACCATGATTGCGAAAACTGAACAAATAAAGTTTCAACGCCTTACTTTCTACCAGTCTTTCATCAGGCACATATGAAATATAGATAGTCGCAAAATCAGGCTGACCCGTCATTGGACAAAGGCTGGTAAATTCCGGGCAATTAAATTTCACAAAATAATCATTGCCTGGATGTTTATTGGGGAAAAATTCCAGCACTTCCGGTGCATAATCCATAGGATATTTGGTATTCTGATTACCTAATAATGTAACTCCTGTCAAATCCTGCTTATCTCTTCCAGCCATATTGACCTCCTACCTTTTATCAATTGCTTCTGTTAAAATTTCATTCTTCTCCAATGCAGTTACCAATGCTGCTCCTATAATACCAGAAACAAGTTGTCCTAAAATTATTGAGGAAACCAAGCCCCAGTATGGTATGTCAAGCAGTACTGAAAGCCAAATTGGCACAACCAAACCAGGTATCAGTGTAATTACTACCGCAATGAAATAATTTGGCATCTTTTTGTCTTTTAGCCATACTATTGCCGCACTGGTTGCTACTCCAACCAATGCTCCTCCAATCATGTCCAACGGACCAAGTCCACCCATAATTGAATTGCTTATAAAATTAGCGATACCAAATGGCACCACTAAAAACGGAAACATAGCACTCAAAGCATAGAGAGCTGTTGCAATACGTATCTGATATTGTCCAAAAGCAAAACTTTGTGTACACATCATTACTGCAACATATAAAGCAATACATAGTGCGGAAACAGTTAACTTTCTGGTTTTGGTAAATTCTTTGTTAAACATATTTTTCTCCCTTTTGCAGATACTCTGACAAACACCCAATAAAAAAAGGCCTAACGGCCTCTGAAATAAACAACAAAGCACTGCTTGTCAGCAGTATCGCCCGTAGTTTTATTTAGAGACAGGATGGTTACGAACTGTCTGTTATGAAAATAGGAGTGGTGAGTTTTCCTCGACCACTCCGCATATTATAGCGTATTTTTTATTTAAATACAAGCGTCAGACAATTGCTTTATCTGGACGAACAAAGATCCAGGCAACAACGCCAATTATACCAGAAAAGGCCGTTGCTAGAAGTGCTGCATCCCAACTATAGGCAGTAGCAATCCAAGCAGTCAAAGTCGGTGCTATAACTCCACCAACATTGCCCCAAAAATTCATCCAGCCAGAAACTGATCCGGCAAATTTTCCTCCCAGATTGATAGCACAAGCCCAGGAAGCATTAAAAGTCATGCCGAGAGAACCCAAAGACAATGACAGCCACATAACATTAAGCATTGGATTATGTGTCTTTGTTGCCATATATAATGCTATGGAACAAAGTACTATGCCAGAAGCACCTGTGAGAGTTCTGACCCAATACTGAGAGCCGCCGCCAGCAATTACCTTATCACAGACATAACCAGCACCAAAAGTTACGATGATAAGTGTAAGCCACGGTAATGCAGCCCACATGCCCATCTTTGCCAGTGAAAAACCGTGAGCTTCCATCAAGTATAATGGTAACCAAGCCAAAAATACAAACATAACATAGTCTGTTATAAAATACTGAATACCTATTGCCCAAAACTGTGTTGAACGGAAAAGTTTTCCCCATGGTGCAACTTCCTTTTTAGTATCAGTATCTCCACGCCCTTCTTGAATAAAAGCCAATTCTTCTTTATTAACATAAGGACTGTCTGCTGGATTTTCCGGTACATATTTATACCAGAAGTAAGCCATTACAAAGCCAACTAAACCAAAAAGAATAAAGACCATATGCCAACCAAATAACGATAGCAAAGCAACCGTCGCAGCTGGTCCGATTACCGGTCCAAGGAAGGAACCTGTCAATAAAAAAGAACTTGCATTGCCTTTTTCTTTAACATTAAACCAGCGATAAATAGCTATACCAAAAGCCGGATAAACTGGACCTTCGCCCATACCAAATAAAAAGCGGATTGTTGCAAAGCTGAACTTACCTTTGGCACAAGCAGTCAAAACGGTAAAAATAGACCACCAGATAACCGCCAAAGTTCCTGTAATACGATGGCCGAATTTTTCTGCCATCATACCGCCAGGCACCTGCATAAGGGCATAACCTGCAAAAAAGAATGTTTGGATTAACCCCATATCAACTTTGTTAAAGCCATACTCCTTCATAATAACTGGTGTTGCAACTGACAGATTAACGCGATCCATATAAGAAACAAAACTCAATATAAAAATAAGCCAGGCAACTTTCCATCTGAAATTAGTCATTTTCCCCATCTTTCCATAATCCTCCCCTGTGAATAAACATACAACAGCACGTACAATGATATAGGCAAATATTCAAAATGTCAATATTTTTAGCCGAGATTTTAAATAAAGTAGCTTTTGTATACTGTGAAGGAATATTTGTTTGTTTTTTAGTCAAAAAAAATATTGGGGTACAAAAACGCACCCCAATATTCCAGAATTTCACACGCATAAATTTTACTTATACTGCTCGCATTTGTTGTTCTTTTGCTTTTCTTTTTTGCAAAAGAACAAGGGCTATCATGATAACCAAACCTATAATATCTGTTACTATACCGCTTTTAATTAAGCAAACAGCGCCTGTTGCCGCAATTATCCGATAAAAGAAATTCATATTTGTGTATATGTAGCCTTCTGTTGCAATTGCAATCAGAAATACGCCTAAACAAGCAGACAATGCTACCCAAGTTCCCTCTAAAAAAGTAGTATTTATCAACATTAGTTGAGGCGAATACACAAACATAAAAGGCACTATAAAACCAGCAATGGATAACTTAACTGACTGCACACCTGTTTTCATCGGATCTCCACCCGATAAACCTGCTGCCGCAAAAGCCGCTAAAGCTACTGGAGGTGTAATATTTGCAAACATAGCAAAATAGAAAGAAAACATATGCGCTGCCGCTGGAGCAATGCCAAGCTTAGACAAAGCCGGTGCAGCAATTGTTGCCGTGATAATATAAGCAGGAATAGAAGGTAAACCCATGCCTAAAATCATGCAAGTAATCATCGTGAAAATCAACGTAAACAACAAGCTCTGTTCGCCTATGGAAATAATTGTATTCGCAATAGTCAAACCGAAACCAGTTTTTGACGAAACACCAATAATAATGCCAACACACGCACAGGCAATTGCAACAGAAACAGTCTGTTTGGCACCATCCGCCAACGCGTCAACAATATCCTTCAGGTTCATACGCGTAGAAGCTCTGAATTGAGAAACAACAATAGTTACAATAATAGTTAAAAATGCGGAATTAATTACTGTCCTTCCAGAGAAAAACAGCATGTAGAGCAAAAATAAAATCGGTAAAAACAAATGTCCTTTGTCTTTGATAACAGCTCTAAAATCAGGCAATTTTTCTTTTGGCAAGCCAATAAGATTGTCTTTCGAAGCTCTTAGATGTATCTGTATCATGATTCCTAAATAATATAACAAAGCAGGAACTGCAGCCCAAATTACTATGCTGGAATATTGTACACCCAACATTTCCGCCATAATGAATGCGGCCGCTCCCATAATAGGCGGCAACAGCTGCCCGCCTACAGAAGCCGAAGATTCTACCGCACCTGCAAATTCTTTCGAATAACCTATTTTTTTCATCAGTGGAATAGTAAATGCACCGGTCGTAACAACGTTAGCAATCGCGGAACCATTAATAGAACCTAAAAAACCTGATGCTATAACAGAAACTTTAGCAGGTCCGCCTTTAGAACTTCCTGCAAGTGACAAAGCAAGATCATTAAAGAATTGGCCCATACCACATTTATTCATTACGCAGCCAAACAAGATGAACAGAAATATATAACTGGCTGCTACATTAACAGAAGTTCCATAGATACCTTCCGTATTGGCAAAAAAATGATTAGAAAGGGCTATCCAACTATATCCGCGATGAGCAAAAATTCCTGGCATATCCCGTCCAAACAAACCATAGGCTATAAATACAAGGCTCAATATCGGCAATGCCCAGCCTGTAACACGTCTGGAGGCCTCCAGAACCAAAAAGACTAATAATGTCGCTATCAACATATCGGAGTCGCTTGCACGCCCTGCACGCTCCACTACTCCTAAATAATCTGTCCAAACATAAAACGGTACTGCGCAAGCAAGTACCACAAAAATCCAATCATACCAAGCAACCTTTTTGTTATCACATTTAGAGGAAAGTGGATACATTATAAAAGCCATCGACAACATCATCGCAACATGCAAAGAACGATGCTTCAAAGTAACAGGAGGACCGAAGGCTGCTGTGTAGAGATGATAGCAAGAGACTAAAATTGCCACCAGATAAAAAAACTTTTTCATATTCTCACTGGTAAAGATTCGTGTAGCAGATTCCTTATCCAGCATTCTGACTATTTCTTCCGATTTTTCGACAAGCTCACTGTCACCTTCGAACTGGATAGAATC
>JBFWIF010000115.1:0-5907 GCA_050256135.1 Acidaminococcaceae bacterium
CACCGATCTGGAAATTTTGTAAGCAAAGTATAACAGCAGTCCGCCGAAAAAACGGTCTAGCCATTTGCGGCATTTATTGTATACTCGCTGAAATCTGTTTGCAGATGCGAGTATTGATAAAACTACAAACCAGCCGGCTACGGCCACAACAACTTCGAGCCCATAGACCCAGGCCATCCAGTGCGGTGTCTCTGGCGAAATAAATTGTGAAAATACGCTTAAGAAGAACAGGAAAGCTTTGGGATTTAATATATTACACAAAAATCCGTTATTGAAACCTTGGAGAAAAGTTTTATTACTGCCACCAGCATTCTCATGTTCAAACTCAATATCTTTTCCTGAAGCTGTGGAAATAATTGCCTGAATACCCAAATACGCCAAATAGCAAGCTCCTAAGATTTGAATAAATTTAAACACATAAACATAAGTCTGTATGACTATGGCAAGTCCTAAGATAGTGTAAGAAGCATGTATGAGCAAAGCCGCGCCTATGCCCAATGCGGAAGCTATACCAATTCTTTTTCCATACTCAAGACTGTTCTTCATAACAATAAAAAAATCAGGACCAGGTGAGATACCTGCCAATATTCCAATAAGAAAAACCTCTAAAAACATATTTCTTTCTCCCCTCTCATTCCGTTCACATCAAATTGTACAAATAAACCTGCAAACTCTCACTTTTAAGAGCTTGCAGGTTTTTGTTATTTATTCCCACTCAATTGTTGCTGGTGGTTTAGAGGTTATATCATAAACTATGCGGTTGACGCCTGGTACTTCATTAACAATCCTTCTGGAAATATCATCAAGTACGCTGAATGGAATATGTGCCCAATCAGAAGTCATACCGTCGGAGCTGGTAACTGCCCTTAGTGCGATGGCATGGTTATAAGTACGGCCATCACCCATAACACCTACGGAGCGAATATTAGGAAGACAAGCAAAATATTGCCAGATTTTTCTTTCCAAGCCGGCTTTCGCAATCTCCTCACGGAAAATAGCATCTGCTTCTCTGGTAATTTCCAATTTCTCTTCAGTTACTTCGCCGAGAACACGAATCGCCAGGCCAGGGCCTGGGAATGGTTGACGCCAAACGAGGTCTGACGGAATATCAAGTTCTTCGCCGACAGCACGTACTTCGTCTTTAAATAGTTCGCGCAATGGTTCTATTAATTTCAAATCCATATCCTCAGGCAAACCGCCTACATTGTGGTGGCTCTTAATGGTAGCGGAAGTACCGGTACCGCTTTCAACAACATCAGGATAAATCGTTCCTTGTACCAAGTAATCAACTTTGCCTAATTTATTGGATTCTTCTTCGAATACGCGAATAAATTCTTCACCGATAATTTTACGTTTTCTTTCCGGATCGGATACGCCTGCCAATTTGCCAAGGAAACGGTCTTTCGCATTAACACGAATCAGATTCATATCGAATTTTTCTTTAAATATTTGTTCAACACTATCGCCTTCATCTTTTCTGAGCAGGCCGTGGTCAACAAACACACAGGTAAGCTGTTTGCCAACTGCTTTATGTACCAATACCGCAGCGACAGAAGAATCTACGCCGCCTGAGAGTGCACACAATACTTTACCTTCACCGACGGTTGCTTTGATTTCTTCGATTTTAGTTTTTGCGAAAGAAGCCATCGTCCAATCGCCTTTAACCTGACAGATTTCGAACAAGAAGTTAGCCAGCATTTTGCGGCCGAACGGAGTATGTTCTACTTCTGGATGGAATTGCACACCATAGAGCTTGCGTTCGTCATTGACCATTGCTGCAACAGGGCATTCGCTTGTCATGGCATAAGTCTGAAAACCTTCCGGCACTTCGGAAACGTAATCATTATGGCTCATCCAGCAAATGTTCCTGCCTTCTACCCCTTTAAACAGAGAGCAGTCTGTCTGTAATTCTATGGAAGTCTTACCAAATTCGCTGATACCAGCACTTTCCACATGTCCGCCTAAAATATGAGCCATAAATTGATGTCCATAGCAAATACCGAGCACTGGGATGCCAAGCTCAAAAACACCAGCATCAACTTTCGGTGTTTCTGCAGCATATACGCTGTTTGGCCCGCCAGTAAAAATTATACCTTTAGGATTTTTAGCCTTGATTTGTTCAAGAGAATAGGTATAAGGGACAATCTCGCAGTAAACTCCGCATTCTCTAACTCTTCTGGCAATCAATTGATTGTATTGGCCGCCGAAGTCAATAACCAATATAAGTTCGTGTTGCATCTTTTCCATTTCGTTTGCAGAGCCTCCGTAACATTTTTTACTATTATTCAAGAATATTAACATAAAAGCAGCAAAATTACAATTGATAGACAAAAAAAATCTCGCGACGCTAATTGCGCCGCGAGATTCAAGTAATGACTTGTTATTACATCATGCCTGGCATTCCGCCCATTGGCATACCGCCGCCCATAGGAGCAGCACCTTCTTTTGCAGGTTTATCTGCAACTAGGGTTTCCGTAGTCAGAATCATTGCTGCAATGCTTGCTGCATTTTGCAATGCACTACGGGTAACTTTTGCCGGGTCAACAATACCAGCAGCAATCATATCAACATATTCTTCAGTCAAAGCATTGAAGCCGATACCGCTGTCGGAACGTTTAATAGTGTCAACGATAACCGCACCTTCGAGACCTGCGTTGAAAGCGATTTGACGAACTGGTTCTTCAATTGCACGTTTAACAATTTCAACACCGGTTTTTTCATCGCCGGATGCTTCAATTTTGCTAAGAGCACCTTGCACTTGAATCAAAGCAACACCGCCGCCGGCAACGATACCCTCAGCAACTGCTGCACGAGTAGCATTCAAAGCATCTTCAATGCGAAGTTTCTTGTCTTTCAATTCAACTTCAGTAGCTGCGCCAACTTTGATTACTGCTACGCCGCCAGCCAGTTTAGCCAGGCGTTCTTGCAGTTTTTCTTTATCGAAATCGGAAGTAGTTTCTGGAATTTGAGCTCGGATTTGCGCAACACGAGCAGCGATTTCTTCTTTTTTGCCAGCGCCGTCAACGATAGTAGTAAGATCTTTAGTTACGCGAACTTGACTTGCAGAACCAAGATCTTCAACAGTTGCGCTGTCAAGTTTACGGCCAACTTCTTCGCTGATAACAGCTGCGCCAGTCAAGATAGCGATATCTTGCAGCATTGCTTTGCGACGGTCACCGAAGCCAGGCGCTTTAACAGCAACTGCTTTGAAGGTACCGCGGAGTCTGTTGACAACAAGGGTTGCAAGAGCTTCGCCTTCGATATCTTCAGCGATGATCAAAAGTTCACGGCCTTGTTGAACAACTTTTTCGAGAACAGGCATGATGTCTTGAATCATCGTGATTTTGCGGTCAGTGATGAATACGTATGGGTTGCTGAGAACAGCTTCCATTTTATCAGGATCGGTTACCATGTAAGGAGAAATGTAGCCGCGGTCAAATTGCATACCTTCTACAGTCTCAAGGCAGGTTTCCATAGTTTTGGATTCTTCAACAGTGATAACGCCGTCGTCGCCGACTTTTTCCATAGCGTCTGCAATCAAGCCGCCGATTTCTTCGTCACCAGCAGAGATGGAAGCAACCTGAGCTTTTGCGCTCTTAGTTTGCACTTTCTTGGAAACTGTTTTCAGTTCATCGACTAGGACATCTACTGCAGCTTTGATACCTTTTTTGATTACCATCGGATTAGCACCGGCAGCAACGTTTTTCATACCTTCACGAACCATTGCCTGTGCCAGAACTGTTGCTGTAGTTGTACCATCACCAGCTACGTCATTAGTTTTGGTAGCAACTTCTTTAACCAATTGAGCACCCATATTTTCAAAAGCGTCTTCTAGATCAATATCGCGGGCAATCGTTACACCGTCATTAGTAATAGTAGGAGCACCGAATTTTTTCTCCAAAACAACATTGCGGCCTTTTGGTCCCAAAGTTACTTTTACTGCATCAGCCAAAGCGTTAACGCCGCGTTCAAGAGCACGACGTGCTTCTTCATTAAATAATACTTGTTTAGCCATTTTTTCACATCTCCTTAATTTCTTTATAAAAATTAATAGTAATTAGTTTGTCTTATTCAAGCACTGCAAGAATATCACGTTCGCTGAGGATCAGATAATCTTTTTCATCTACTTTTACCTCAGTGCCGGAGTATTTAGCGAAAACAACAACTTCTCCAACTTTCACTTCTGGTTCTACACGACTGCCATTATCAAGGACTTTACCTTTACCTACAGCAATTACTTTACCTGTTTGTGGTTTTTCTTTTGCTGCCGTATCAGGCAAGTAGATTCCGCTGGAAGTTTTTTCTTCTTTCACGATTGCTTCGACAATAATGTGATCTGCTAATGGTTTTAACATTCTTACAATCCCCTTTCAATACCTTATATAATTTTATAATCTTTTATTTGTTAGCACTCCGTTAATTCGAGTGCTAATTACATTATCTATAATAATCATTTTACAAAAAAAAATCAAGCCTTTTCTTTAAAAAACAGAAAAGGCTTGTCATCCTATTTTCTTTTGGCAGCAGCCGCAATGATTGCTTCTGCCAGTTCTTTCAAGGTAATACGTTGATTCATGCTGTATTGCTGCATTTTTCGATAGGCTTCTGCCTCAGAAATATTGTGAGCAGCCATCAAAATACCTTTGGCGCGATCGAGCAGCTTTCTAGTTTCAAGGCTTTCTTTCAGATAATCAAGCTCTTCACCAAGCGTCTTGATTTCTGCGAAACGGGACCGGGCGATTTCAATTGCTGGGAAAAGTTGTTCTTCCCGGATAGGTTTCACTAGATAAGCAAGTACACCGGATTCTTTTGCTTTTTCAATAAGATCGGTCTGGCTGTAAGCAGTCAAAAGCAAAACAGGAGCAACATGCTTGTCATTAATTAGGCGTGCAGCAGTAATACCATCCATTTTCGGCATTTTGACATCCATGATAACTAGATCTGGTTTCAGTTCTGTGGCCAATCTCACTGCTTCTTCACCATCAGCAGCTTCACCAACAACCATATGGCCTGCTTCTGTCAGCATTTCTTTGATATCTAAACGGATAATTGTTTCATCGTCAGCTACTATAACTCGCATTTTTTCCATAATATCACTCTCTCCTTATCGGTACTTCTACGCGGGCCAATGTCCCTTTTTCCAGGGGCAGCAGTTCAAAGGTGCCGTGTAAGTCAGCTTCAGCCATCGTTTGTATAATTTTAAGCCCTAAGCTATTAGTTTGTCCAATTTCAAAACCTTTGGGAAGTCCAATACCATCATCAGTTATTTCTAATGAATAACTATCTGGTTTTACTTTGAGAGCAACTGTCATTTTGCCACTGGTACAATTTTCGAAACCATGCTCCAAGGCATTCTGCAGCAATTCATTTAAGATAAGCCCTACGGCCGTTACCTGTTCAGACGGCAAAACGAGCTCATCGGCCTGGAAGCTGCTTTCCAAACGAAAATCCGGCATTACCATACTTGCAATTATCGCCTGATAAATACGTTCAGCTACCTCAGCTACATTCACTACGTCGCTGTCTTGCTGGGAAAGAGCTTCATGTACCAATGCAATACTATTTATTCTGCCTATAATGTCACGTAGGATATTTTTAGTATTTTCATCTTCTGTCCGTCTGGTCTGCATTCTCAGCAGACTTGCAATAGTCTGGAGATTATTCTTGACGCGATGATGAATCTCCTTGATAACTGCCGATTTAACCAGTAGCTCCTCTTCCTTTTTTTTCAATTCGGTAACATCTGTCAAAACAACAATGGCTGCCTGTGCATCCTGCTTAGGTGACAGGGGCAATACTCTTATTGACAAAAGTAATCCTTGTTTCTTGACTTCCTTGCTTTCAGCGATACCTGCTTTGATCACCATGCCTACCAACGGCCAGTTGATTTGCCTGCTATTGGTACGC
>JBFWIF010000116.1:0-5829 GCA_050256135.1 Acidaminococcaceae bacterium
TTCCTCTGTCAAAACATCTTTCAAAAGCTCGGTACGGCGAACCGGATACGTTCCAACCTTAGACACGACAATGCCGGCTGCCCTATTCGCAAGGCGGATAGCCTCATCTATCCGCAACCCGCCAGCCACACCGGCCAGCAGCGTAGCAGCTACCGTATCTCCGGCTCCGGAAACGTCAAATACTTCCTGTGCGGTAGCCGGGCTGTGCAGATAATAATCTTGCTGGCCCGCTAAGGTCATTCCTTTTTCCGACCGTGTAACGACAACATTCTGAATGCCGTACAGTTCCTGTGCTTGCTTTGCTACGGCTAGTACCTGTTCGTCTTCGTTAGCGACTGTTTTGCCGGCTGCTTCACACATTTCCTTCAAATTCGGTGTAATGAAATCAACACCGCGATATTTTTCCCATTGTGCGCCTTTGGGATCTATCAGAACAGGTACATTATACGCATGTGCTGTCTTAATTACTTGTTGGCAAAAAGCGTCTGAGCAAACGCCCTTCGCGTAATCCGAAATAATGATACCGTCAAGTCCTTGATCAAAAAGATCTGCCAGCCAGCCATTCAGACGCGTAGTTTCTTCCGGCAGCAAATCGCCAACTTCTTCAAAATCAAGTCTGAGCATTTGCTGCGTCGCACCAATAATGCGCATTTTGGTCACCGTGGCGTGTTTCACTGACTTGATCAGCCCGCTGTAGTCTATACCTGCTTTGACCAGCATTTCCTCCAGCAGTTGGCGATTTGCATCATCGCCGGTTACACCGCCGATATAAGCCTTACAGCCAAGATGCGCCAGATTCGCGGCAACGTTTGCCGCACCGCCAAGCACTGATTCTGTACGTTTGACATGGTTAACAGGCACCGGTGCTTCCGGTGAGATACGCTTGACGTCTCCGTAAAAATAGCGATCGAGCATTACGTCGCCAATAACGGCAATTTTTAAATTCTGTATTTTTTCAGTCAGAAACTTTGCACATTCAGAACCCTGCAAGATCTTATTCCTCCACGATTTCACATAAAATATGCCCTATCAGGCTATGAACTTCCTGCGCTCTGGCCGTTACCTTATCAGGAATTACCAGGCAGGTATCACATACTTCAGCCATTTTGCCGCCACCGGCAGCGGTCATGCCAATTGTTTTGATGGCTTTGCTCTTTGCTTCTTCAATAGCAGCCAGAACATTTGCGCTATTGCCGGAAGTCGAAACTGCCACCAACACATCTCCTGCATTGCCCAAAGCTTCCACCTGACGGGCAAAAACGCGCTCATAGCCGTAGTCATTGGCAATCGCAGTCAAAATAGAAGTATCTACCGTAAGCGCTATCGCCGGCAACCCTGCACGCTCTTTTTGAAAACGTCCTACTATTTCTGCCGCCCAGTGTTGAGAATCCGCAGCACTGCCGCCGTTGCCGCAGAACATTATTTTATGCCCGCTGGCTAATGCTACCTTCATCATTACCCCGGCAAGGGCAATCTCTTTCATCAGTTTCTTGCTATTACGCACTTTTTGTACTAAGCGCAGGTGTTCTTCAAATCTCTGCTCGATTATCTCCATCATAGCCCTCGCTTACCATCTCACCAGATCATATTTGATGTGCCAGGATTTGTCACCCTCGGCTTTCTTATCACGATATTCAATCTCTATCTGCCAGCAGCAGAAATTATGCGTGTAACGCCAGTCTTGTTCATAGACATCACCATTGCCCAAGTCATACCTGTTTACAAAAGTCAAACTATTGTTCTTATCAAATTGATAAGTCAACCCATTCTGTAATTCTTCAGACATATCCGGTCTGTTGTATTTAAAAAGATCTTCTTCCGATTTTTCCCAATAATAACTTGTCCACGTATTCCACCGATCATCAAACTTTTTACCAAGGGTGGCATTGTAGGTCATAGTATTTGTCTTAGAATCGTCATAGCTTTCTTTCTTCTGTTTGGCACCTACGCCAAAGTTCAAGAACAAACTCTTGTCTTGGTCAAAGTAAATGCGATCATGATTTACCCTGATACCATATTCTGTGTGCCAGCTCTCAATAGCATCCTCTTTCCATAAACCACGATTATAATATGCGCTGTAGGAAAGCGGCAATCCATCACTAATGCGTTGATTCTTCAAGCCAACAGTAATATCTGATTCCTTTTTGATCCAATTATCATCGCCGTCTTCGCTCCAGCTATCCTGGACCTTAGCATAATAATCCTTGGTCTCGTACTTAATGCCGTAGGTCGGTTTATAGCCGTTTTTATCAGTATAGTTGAAATCACCTAGGGCTGCGAGGCGTTCACTGAAATTATATTCATAATGAAATTTCATTTTCAATCCATCATTGTCACTATAACCCAACTTCGGTGCAAAACTTTGTTCCTGCTTGCCATCCATTTGGTTAACCCAAATATCTCTGGAATATATATGCTTACCCTTGATATATATCTTCACGTCATGAGCCACTATTTTTTCTTTTGGATAAATTTCAACTTTTTTCGCCGTTATCAAGACGCAAGGGTCATGTTCGACAGCCGGGCAGCGAGTCGTCTGACCGCCTTCATCAAGAGTTATGACGTCTGGCATAATAATTGCATGGTCAGCTTTAAAGAAGTCTTTGCCGCTGATACCGTCTATCTTCTTGATTTCACCAGTTTTATTATTAAAATTGTAATGCAGCCATTCGCCTTTCATTTCAGCGTCTGGTTCAGTCAAACGGCCGCCGCTTTGCAGAAAAACATCTCCTGACTGCATATTGCCTTCTACTTTGGCAGTATAAAGAGTCTGCTGCCCCTGCAAAATGCGGACATTACCAGTCGCAGAAAAATCACCTGTATCCTTATGATAAAGTACATTGTCGCCATATAAAATAATCGGAAGAACCTGTTTTTGTTCACCTTTGGCTTTCTTTGCCGCTTTTACAGAAGTTTGCTCTACAGGCAATGTCTCTTCAACTTCAAAATCAGGGCCTTGTCTGTCGCTGATCTTACTGCCATCATAATAACCGGCAGCAGAAGCTGTAGAAGCTATACTGAGTGTCAAAAGGCCAGCCAAAAGAATCTGCTTTTTCATATAAGTTCTCCTTCATCGTAAGTTTATTTTGTCATTTCGAGAAATCTAATTGAATGTCAAAACCATAAGATCCCTCCACTACGGTCGGGATGACATAACCGGTGCGGTTCGGATGACACTATTGTTTGTCATTTCGAGTGCCCATCCTGTCATTTCGAGCGTAGTCGAGAAATCATGTTCATTGCTGAAAACCCAAGATCCCTCCACTTCGGTCGGGATGACAAAAGCAAAACGGTCGGGATGACATAAGAAGAATTTGGGATGGCAACCCTTCTTGTCATTTCGAACGTGCTACCCTGTCATTTCGAGCGTAGTCGAGAAATCTAATAAATCAAACACATTTATAGGATAAATCATTCCAAAAGGGATTCTTCTTATTTATGATATTTTCCTTCTTTTTACGTGACCAACATTTTAGTTGCTTTTCACGTGAAATAGCAGAATATACATTTGTCGTTACTTCAAAAAAAACAAGCTTATTTACATTGTATTTAGATGTGAAACCATCAATTAACTTATTTTTGTGTTCATACAATCGTCTTACTAAGTTATTGGTCACACCTATATATAATACTTTATTATTCCAATTGGTCAAAATATATACATAATAGTTCAACAAAAGCGCCTCTAACCATAAGATCCCTCCACTACGGTCGGGATGAGATAACCGGTGCGGTTCGGATGACACCACTGTTTGTCATTTCGAGTGCCCATCCTGTCATTTCGAGCGCAGTCGAGAAATCTAATAAATATGACAAAATATTGCACTTTATATTTTATCACAAAAACAGCTAATATTGTGAAATTACTAAAGAAAAGTGAGCATACCGGAAATGATATGCTCACCTGATTGTTAAAAATATTAAAGAATCGCCGCTCCCTTATTTAGCTGCTTTAGTAGATGTAGTTTCAGGGAAAATATTGACGTCAGTATTGACTGTCTGAACCAAGCCTTCCAACGGCATATCATTCGCAACCTGTACAAAGGTCGTAGCACCGACTGGAATAGTTACAGATTTGCCAGTTACAAAAGCTCCGCCAATAGCACCGATTGGTCCAAAAATAATCATGCCGCCGATGGTAGCACCTGCTGCACCTGCTGCTGTCTTAGCTTCTTGTTTCGCAAGATCGCCGACAAATACCGGCACTTCAGTACTGTCAATTGCGATAACACTGGTAAAGTTAATATCTATGCGTGCATCACGGCCAAAACTTTTAGGCTGTACTATTTTGGCAATAGTGCCTGCACCAACTGCGCCTTTCGGCAACACAAGTACATCGCCGACATAAACATTATCAGCTGTCTTAAAGTGTACCTGATCACCAACACGGTTTGTTTTGCTGCTGATTTCTTCTGTAAAAGCTACCTTAACAAGCGTATCCTTAGGCAACGTTACATTTTCAGTAGTAAGTCTGGCATCTGGGAAAGCGACCTGCATCAAGTTTTCTAAGCGTGTAGCCAAGCTGTTTTGCGCGTCCACCTTGCCATAGAGCATATTTTCTATTCTTTCCAGACGTGTCTTAGCAGGAGCTTCCGACATTGCCTGCGTGAACTGCCATTCGGCTGCATTCAACTTCGCAGCAAAGGACAAACTGCCGCTTCCTTTCACACCAAAAAGATAAGAATACAGATTATCGACGCGTGTTAAAATCGGGTCGCTGGTTTTCACGCCATAAACATCAGTTTCAAGGCTTTCCACCCTTGTCATTAGTGCTCCTGCCTGTTCCGTACCGTACAAGAACTTTTCCATAACAACCATTTTTTCAGGTCCAGTCTGCGGTTTCAATCCCGCAGCAAACCCGGGGAGAACGGAAGTCAGACAAAAAAGAACAGTCAACAGTAAAGTCAGTAGTTTTTTCACAAGAACACCTCCATTTTTTCAAGTTTCTCTAATTAGCCCTTAGTAATATCTTTAAAAGTATTGCGGCAGACTTTAGCGAATTGATCATGTTTCCAATCGTCACGAACTACAAAAGCATACTCTATCTCATCAGTTTTATTAATTTTCTTGGAATATACTTTATTAGTAAAAGCATTCACAGCCATGACATCTGCATTGATTTCCAGTTTTGCCATCATTTCTTTGCCTCTGTTGTCGCTGTCTTCTTCAAGATCATTCAGACGAACCATCAAAATTATATCAGCACCGGATGCTTTTAAAATACGGCGCAGCATAGCTTCGTTAGGGCCTTTTTTGCCAACTTCTTTGTAGTTTTCTTTAGCGAGAATCGGTTCCATAATCTCGTCACCAACTAAATCATAAGAAGGATATTTGAAAAAACCAACTGCTTCTTTCATAAAAACCGCACTGGCGTTATTTTCTTCTGTTTCCATATTGACCAATGGTAATACAACAACTTTCGCGGCTTCCGCTTTGCCCATAGCCGGCGCTGCAAAAAAACATGCCATAACCGCTACTGCCAAGAATCTGAAAAACTTTTTCATCGCAAAACCTCCCAAAATTATTTAACTAACCCCATTTTACCACATGTTGTGATAACAATGAAGAAAAACAGGCTAAAAATCCATGTTTTTTCTTGCAATGCCATATTTTAAAAATGACATTAATCGCGCTGACTAATTAGTCAATAAATATATTCTAGCTTGATACATAAAAAAAAGCAAGAAAAAAGGACGACCCTAAGGTCGTCCTTTGTAAAGCACTATAATTAGAATGTGAAGGTCACATCACTCCACAAGGTTTTAGTAGTTAAGTCACCAGTCTTGGAATCAAGATCATAGTATTCAACAGAACCTACGATGTTTTTAG
>JBFWIF010000117.1:0-5719 GCA_050256135.1 Acidaminococcaceae bacterium
CGTTGATGAATCTCCTTGATAACTGCCGATTTAACCAGTAGCTCCTCTTCCTTTTTTTTCAATTCGGTAACATCTGTCAAAACAACAATGGCTGCCTGTGCATCCTGCTTTGGTGACAGGGGCAATACTCTTATTGACAAAAGTAATCCTTGTTTCTTGACTTCCTTGCTTTCAGCGATACCTGCTTTGATCACCATGCCTACCAACGGCCAGTTGATTTGCCTGCTATTGGTACGCAGGCCAACTGGTTTCGGCACACCAAGCAGTGAAAATATATGACGTGCTGTGTTGTTCGCAGCTACAATAATCTTATCCTTATCGACAACCATGATCCCATCACTCGGTGAAAGTCGCCTGTAATTAGGTTCAGTTGTAAATCTCTGCTCGAAATTCATCATCAGTTCCAAAGCCATATCGATGAAGATATCATCATCTTCCTCACCGTTTGCCCCATTCTTTTCGAAAGCAATTACCGCATAGCAACGACTTTTTTTGTCAAGCAAAGGGAATAGTTTTATTTTAGCAAAAAAACCGAGAATGCTTTCCCGCTTACCCGTAACGACCATTCCACTCTGCAGGGTGCGTCCAACCAAAGGTTCTTCTGCCAATCTTAGTTTGCGCCCGGTAATATTAGCTGAATGTGTAACGAACTCTTTAAGCGGCAGGGCCTGACCATACACGTTAATATACTTTGGATCTTCGTCCCGCACATAGAGATATACATGCGCATGAGCAATATCTGCGGCCAGATTAGCGCCAGCCATGCAGGAATTAAGCAGATTTATTTGTTCTTTAGATAAGAAGCTTTTCGCCATGATACCTCCATTAATCGCAGAATTATTTTTCTGAATATTCATCAATGCACTAATAATCAAGATTTTATCCACAAATACACGCAACTTACCAACAAGCAAAAGTTAGTATTTAAGCGCATTTGCGAAGTTATCCACAATTGACATAATTTTTTTCTCCAGAAGTTTTCCTACCTATTTTATCCTAATTTAAGTGCCGGGTCAGCGTTTAAATCCATGCTGCTAAATTCGTTATTCAAAAATTTATAATAACCTCGGCAGGCAATCATAACTGCATTATCTGTACAAAGCACAGGTTTGGGATGGACAAGTTTCACACCTATTGCTTCCACTGCTTCTGCCAATTCTGTCTGCAGAGTTTTGTTAGCAGAAACACCTCCGGCGAGCACTATTTCCTTTAAGCCGCT
Organism: Acidaminococcaceae bacterium; assembly: GCA_050256135.1. Classification (GTDB taxonomy): domain Bacteria; phylum Bacillota; class Negativicutes; order Acidaminococcales; family Acidaminococcaceae; genus RZYP01. Next base: position 1,220 of record JBFWIF010000117.1, read on the forward strand.
GCTTGCTAAGGCATGTAAGCTTTTTTTGACTAACACATCAACGATAGCAGCTTGGAAACTGGCAGCAACATCCGCTTTGTTTACCTCACGCCCTGCCTGGTTTTCTGTATGCAGATAATTGATTACTGCTGACTTCAAACCGCTGAAGCTAAAATCGTAGCTTTGGTCGAGCAAAGCACGAGGAAAATCTATAGCAGCAGGATTACCGCCCTTTGCCAATAATTCTATTTCTGGGCCACCCGGATACTGAAGACCCATGACGCGCGCGATTTTATCAAATGCTTCGCCAGCCGCATCATCCCTGGTTTGACCAAGAAGTTCAAAATTATTATAATCTTTCACCTTCATCAGGGCTGTATGACCTCCGGAAACTACTAATGCCATAAACGGCGGCTCTAATTCTTCATCAACAAGAAAATTCGCAAAAACATGACCTTCCAGATGGTTGACACCGATCAGCGGCTTGTCCAAAGCAAAAGCTAACGCTTTCGCAGCTGAGAGTCCCACCAGCAAAGCTCCAACCAGACCAGGCCCGTAAGTAACGGCAATACCGTCAATATCTTTTATATCAACCTTTGCTTGCTGTAAGGCCTCATCAATTACCGGCAGCACATTTTCAATATGCTTGCGTGAAGCAATTTCCGGCACTACGCCGCCAAACTTTCTATGTATTGGTACCTGTGATGAAATAATATTTGACAAAACTTCTCTGCCATTTTTGACAACTGCGGCAGCTGTTTCATCGCAGCTGCTCTCTATTCCTAATATGTAAATATCTTTTTTCTCCATAAAATTCACCTATTTTTCTAACGATACAACCACATGATGATGGCATCTTCCTTATTTTCTTCATAATATTGCGGTCTTATACCCGAGGCAGTAAAACCTGTTTGTTCGTAAACAGTTTGCGCAGCGACATTGCTTTTTCTTACTTCAAGCGTAACCGCCTCTGCGCCCTCTTGCCATGCAGCAGTTATCAATGCTGTGGTAAGAATTTTACCTAACCCCTTACCTCGCTCATTTTTTGCCACTGCGACTCTTGTCACCTGCGCTTCGCCAGCAATCAGCCAAAACCCTGCAAACCCTTTGAGTGTGCCATCTTGCTCAAGCACTAAATAATAGGCTATATTGCTGTTCAACTCGGCGAGCCAGGATTCAGCAGCCCAACAGTCAGGAAAAGATTCCTGCTCAATAGACTGCACAGCCTTCAAATCTGCCGCTGACATTTCGCGTGTCACTATACCTTCTTTTGACGTTTTTCCCATAATTCTTCTGCTTCCGATCGTCGTATGTAATGAAGATTCAGTTCAAAAATATCTTTTCTTGGTCCGTTATTGTACTCCTCATGACCCAAAAGAGCCACAGAAGAAGCCTTCGGCATCCGCACCTGCCAAGGAGCTAGCTTAACGATCGTGGGCAGTTCTTCTTTTGCCAGTTTGGCACATTCGCCCAATATAATTACCGGTTTTGCAAATTCCGTTAGTCGCGTAATCATCTCTTCGCGTGACACAACCGTCACCTTTTGGTGTTCTTGCAGTTCACCATTTTGCCATTCGTAAAGTGCCAAATAATAGTTACCTTTCTGAGCATCCAGTACCGGTGCAAGAACAATATCATCAACTGGCAGGTTATAAGCCATAGCTTTCAACGTATCAACACCGCTGACAGGAATTTGCCAGGAATAAGCCATAGCCTCTGCTGTAGCAAGACCGATCCGCAAGCCAGTAAACGAACCTGGTCCAATACTTATAGCAATCAAATCAATGTCTTTTTTATCTATCTTGGTCCGTTCGAGAAGTTGCCCTATTTGCGGCAGCAATTCTTCCGAATGTGTCATACCAGCATTTATTTCATATTCTGCAACCATTTCATTATCTCTCACCAGAGAGACGGTACAAACCTTGGTCGCCGTATCAATTCCTAGAATTAACAAGTACTTCCACCTTCTCACATAATTCTTCGTAGTGTCTGCCATGTGGCTGCAAAACGACTTGACGTCCTGTTTTTTCCACACTGATATTGATTTGCAGATGTTCTTCCGGCATTTCTTCTGGGAATAGATCTGACCATTCAATCATCGTTATACCACAACCGCCGACATATTCGTCAAAACCTATGTCATCCAATTCTTCAGCACTGTCGAGCCTGTACAGATCAAAATGCTTAAGTTCGGTATCCTTGCCCTTGTAGATATTCATAATGGCAAAAGTCGGACTTGTTATATCACTCGCCGGCACGCCCTTTGCTAACGCTATGCCTTTAGCTAAAGCCGTTTTGCCAGCCCCAAGGTCACCGCTGAGGCAGATGATGTCGCCTTCACCAGCAGCCAGTCCGATAGCAAAACCTATTTTTTCAGTTTCCTCGCTGCTTGCGCAGTAAAACTCTTTCATTGCATAACCCACCAGACCTAAATGTATTTAATAGTTTATTATACCAATATTTTCTGTGCAATGCACCAGTATTATGCTGTTCTGACTTCATCCTCACCTAAAATAAAAGTTATGGCAATTGCTGCTATAAAGCCAATTATACCTCCGAACAAGAAAGGAGCATTGGGTCCGATATAATCCCATAACAAGCCAGCAATAATTGATGCCAGCAACAATCCCACACCTTGCAACATACCATATAATCCAAGAACAGTACCTTTCAAATTGGCCGGTGCCGTCTCAGCAATAAAAGCCCTCTCAGCAGCAGTGTTAAAAGCTGTATAGACACCATAAGCAATAAATAGTATTACAATTGCCAGCTTGCTGGATAACAAGCCAAAGCCAAGATATACCAAAGAGAAAACCAGATATCCTGGTACAATGATTCTTCTTCTGCCTACCTTGTCAGATAATTTTCCAGCAAACATGGAAAGCAAAGATGCTGAGATATTAAAAGCCAAGTAAAGCAAAATTACTTCCGAAGGTGAAAATCCGCAATCTTTAGCCAGCAAAAGTAAAAATATATTGGATGAATTGCCAATGCAGAAAACAAACATTGCACCCAGGTACAGTTTTAAACGTCTTTCAAGCCTAACGCCTTTCAAACTAAACTTTTGAGTATTGTGGCTGCCATCACTTTTTTCATGAACTCCACCTATCATTAAGACACCAATTACTGCTGGAAATACCGAATAAAGAAAGGCTTTTTCAAAATCTACTTCATTCGTGATAATGAAATAAGCGAGCAAAACTCCTAACGCAGAGCCTACCATATCAAGCATCTTATGTAATCCGTAAGAACGTCCTAGTTTATTCTTTTCACTTGACTCTTCTACCAAAGCATCACGCGGCGCAACCCTAATACCTTTGCCAATGCGGTCTATTACCCTGGCCGCCAAGACTCCTGTCCAGGAAGTTGCCAGCAACAAAAACACTTTGTAGACAATAGCAGCAGAATACCCAATAAACGTCAGCTTTTTCTTATTCTGATAAATATCACCTATGTAGCCGCTAAATACCTTCAAAACTGAAGCTGTGCATTCTGCTATGCCTTCTATCACTCCAACAACGGCCGGCGTTGCTCCAAGATTCGTAGTCAGAAACAGAGGAATCAGCGGATAAACCATTTCTGTACTCATATCTATAAAAAGACTAACCAAGCCAATAATAAATATATTAGAAAAAGCAAACTTGCTTTGCATGATTTTCACCGCCAATACTTTCAGATTATTTTTCTTATACCCATTATACCTATCTCTGCTATTCAAAGTATAGCATGCAATTAATCAATAGACTGCAATATTTCTTTGATTATTCATATATAATAAAAAAACACCACTTTTAAGTGGTGTCCTTATTTCGGAACAAGCCATATATTTTTTTAAAACAATATAAACAATTAGCTTTAGGCGAGAGATACAACGGAATTTTTGGTTTTCTTCGCTACCCTCAGCATCAAATCAACTTCTTTGATAACCTGCTTCTTGTCCCACCCCTTGTCAACAGCTACTACGCCTATGCTTAAAGTGGCAATACCGCAATCATCACTATCCCTTACAACATCTTTGAGTTTGTTCATAATCTCCAGCGAACTTTCGATATCTGTATCAGGAAATATGATAACAAACTCGTCACCGCCCCAGCGAGTTACAACATCAATGTTGCGGGTATATTTACGAAAGACATTCGATATATTGACCAGAATTGCATCGCCAGCGTAATGACCCAATTGATCATTTATCTGCTTGAAGTTATCAACATCTATTGCTGCCACACATACAGAATAGTCTCCACACTTGTTTCTTTCGATTTCTTGAACAAGCCGTATATTAAAGAACCATCTATTACCTAACCTCGTCAGAAAGTCAAACATGGCCATATAGTGAAGTTCGTAAATCATTCTGCCGATGATTGCGCCGAAAACAGCAAAAAGCACTATAGCAAAATAAACAGCAAAATCTCGCATATTTGGATAGTAGGTTTCACTAAGTCGTTGAATCAAAAAAGCAATTGAAGCAGACGCCGCTCCTAATAAAGTAAAAATAAGTGAAGTATGCTTATGAAATATTTT
>JBFWIF010000118.1:0-5657 GCA_050256135.1 Acidaminococcaceae bacterium
GCGTACGTAACACATACTCCCAAGTTGTTTGTTGGGCAAAGATATTTACTGCTGCTTGTAAAAATAAAATCGCGAAAATGTATCTTATCGTATTCATTATATATTGATTAGGTTTCTTACATTTTCATCCACTTCCCGCTTTCCAGCAAACCCGTATCAGCACTCAATCTGTAAATATAGGTACCTGAAGGCAAATGATCCACAGCTATGCGGCTTTCCTTTTGGTGGAGTTGTTGGTTGAGCATGAGCCTGCCGTTGGCATCAAAAAGCTCCAGCAAAGCCGTGGGGTGCTGCACGGCCAGTCGAACCTGTAAGGCATCCGTACCGGGATTGGGATATACGATGGCTTCGTGCATGCGGGTTTCGGGCAGTTCGTTGTTGCCAACCAGCAAGCCTTCGCTGTTGAGCTTGAGTAGTATTATATCAGTTTGGTTGGTTGTGGAATTCTGATAATCATATTTCCATCCCCCGATAAGGCAACCACCATCATGCGTAGAAATTATTTTTCCCATTACGTAATAGGCGTCACCACCATAAAATCTCTCCCATCTAACATCAAGCAGGCTATCAGTTTGAAGAACTATAAACCAAGAAGCTTGTTGAGCAAAATATGGATTTTGTACTGACAGGTTTCTCGTGGCTCCAATAAAGATGGAATCCTTGTTGTTAAAGTCAATACTTTCTTTAAATGCAGGAAAGTCAATAGTATCAGAAATATGCCAGTGTTTCGAGATACTTCCGGTCGTGTCAAACGGGTGGAGCTGTTTGTTATAGCCCAAATTAATATTTGATTGTTGTTTTAAAATTTTCCCTACAGAATAAAAAGAGGTATCACTGTCCCATTTTGCATCAAAACTTCCTGGTGTATAGGATGGAATAGGATAGTTGTTGATGAGTAATAAGTCAGAATCAAAATGGTAATATCTTCTTTTCAAGACATCCACAACCCAATATTCGTTGGAGGTAAGTTTATGAAACCTTTGAAAATAACCATTCTGAGCTTGCTCTGAAAATACAATTGCATTTATGCTGTCGAATTCATGACTAAAAGTATAAAAAAATGGACTGCCCCATGGATTATCCTCAATATGGTATGAACCGCCAATAATAAACTCATCCCGGGCTGCTGTCGCGTGTAATGCAAACAAGCTGTTTGATTCAGGGAAATCATAAAACGAAGAATCTAGCAGATTTAAACTAATGTCCATTTTATAAAATGCAATACCCGCTTGTCTGTGTTGCTGTTCTTTATTTGAGTAAGAACCAATAAGATAAATTAAATTCGTTGAGTCAAAAATATTGTTGATATGCAGATCCCTGTTTAAGTGGCTAATATGATTTTCAAATAAAACATCTCCTTCGCTACTTAGCAAAATTACTGAAGCAACACCATCATTTTCTGGTGCTGAGTGAACCGTAGTGTAGGTTAAGATAAATCTATTATCCTGTGTTTGTAATATATCATTAAAATATTCATTTTCAGGCGTTTTAATATTAAATTTCCAAGATGTTCGTTGGGAATACAGGCTAACTCGGAATGCCAAAATAAAGATTAATAATAAATTACAATAGTATAACTTTTTCATCTTTTTGAAAGGTTGTGTTTTTCGAAAATAATACAATATTAATAAAAATTATAAGAGGGTGGTTTTCAAAATCAAGTAGATTTTGAGTATTAACAAAACTTCAAGAATAAGAAATAGCGAATGTTTTGGATACTATATTTTAAAAACCACCCTCTATTTTAAAAATAACGTTAGTCTGTTTCTTGCCCGGCAATGACCTTTACACCATAGCTTACAGTATAAAAGTGAAAGTGCCAGGATCTATCCTCGCCTCCCGGAATCAATTCATCCAGAATACTAACGTGAGAAAAACCCAAGCCTGGAGGTCTTAAGCCTTCACTAATATCATTAATTATTAAATGCGATTGTTCAAGATAGTAATTTAATGTATCAGATGCTAGACAATTATTTTCTGGATAGTTCCATCCTACGTATAAGCGACTATCATAAACAAAACCATCTGTTGTTCGTGATATTATATCAGTATATATATATGGTTGCGCAGGTTTTACATCAGGATGATTTAGTTTTCGAGTTAACTCATCTGATGCATCTGAGATTCCTATCATTGTTCCATCACATTTACCCAAAGGAGGATATCCAGATTCTTGATTAAGTGTACCCCAATACCAATCATCTCCATTTTGAAATGGTAAATATGTTCCTGCTATCAACTTAAGGCCAATCACTCTTTTTACACTTAAATAAGCGGTATTGCCCTCAATGCTGTCCAGGGCTACATCGGTAAGCTTTAGCTTGTCGTCTGTAGGATCCAGGTTTGCGAGTTCTGTTTCAAGATCAGTCTGCATACTGCTAAATAAAGCAGCTGCGTCCTGCATGCTGAGGTTGCCGTTGTCGAGCGTGGCAGTGTAAGTAGTTTTACTCACCACAAAATTCTCATACACCAAATCAGGACGGGCATGGTTGTAGTTTTCCAGTGCTTCGGTGTACCAAACCAGCGAATCAAGGCTAATGTTTTCGCCTGATTTGAAATTGCCAGTAAGCTTCGCGTCAAAAGCCTCAATGCGTTGGATAATTTGTTGGCTTTTTTCGAGCTGGGCTTGATCCATGGGATTGGTCATGGGTTCCTGTTCTTTTTTACAACTGTAAACAAACAGTGCAAGGAGTGGAATTATTATCCATAAACGAGATATTTTTTTCATTTCATTATGTTTTTATTGATTAATTGAGTTGGCCTGACATATATTTGCTGGTGATTGCTGCGGCCCAACAGACCTAAAAGAATTGACATAACGGCAACAGCTCAACCCAATGAAATTGTTTTTGCCGAGCTTGTAGAGGTTTTGTGGGTGCGCAACATGTGCGGCTGGCTGCCACTTTGCATAAACATCCCATAAATCATCAACCAACCTTATGCCACATGCCCGTAAATCTGGTTTAGCTGGGGGGGGTATAAAACATTGGTTGTCAATTTATTAAACATTTTTTGAGAATGGGTTTTTTATGTTATGCCAAAAGTAAACTATTTTTTTGGAACAACAAATTTCTGAAAAGTTCAACTTACATTTTCATCCACTTCCCGTTCTCCAGCAAACCCGTATCAGCACTCAATCTGTAAATATAGGTACCTGAAGGCAAATGATCCACAGCTATGCGGCTTTCTTTTTGGTAGAGTTGTTGGTTGAGCATGAGCCTGCCATTGGTATCAAACAGCTCAAGCAGGGCTGTGGGGTGCTGCACGGCCAGTCGAACCTGTAAGGCATCCGTACCGGGATTGGGATATACGATGGCTTCGTGCATGCGGGTTTCGGGCAGTTCGTGGTCTCCTACCAGCAGGCCTTCGCTGTTAAGTTTGAGGACGATGATATCGGTTTGGGGTACGGGATCGTTCATATAATCGTAGCGTGTGCCTGCTACCAGACAGCCGCCATCGCGTGTGGCGATTAGGTTGGTCATCAAATAATTGGCATTGCCACCATAAAACCTTTCCCAACGCACATTAAGCAGGCTGTCGGTTTGCAGGATAACAAACCAGGTGGGCACGGGTTGTTGGCCGGGATCAAGTGCATAAGGCATATTGTGAGTGCCGCCGATGAAGATGGAATCCTTGTTTTGAAAATCTATGCCATTGGACCATGCCGGAAAATCCAGGGTATCAGCTTCACCCCAGGAGTTGAACTGGTATCCGGTGGTATCGAAATAATGAGGTTGCCGGAGAAAACCTAAATTATGATAATTTCCGGGCATATGATCTCCCATCAAATAGAATGAGGTATCACTGTCCCATTTAACTCCGAAATTAGATGTAATTCGTTCCGGCACCTTTTGCTCTTCCACTAAATTAAATGCTGAATCAAAAATTTGGTATTTATTATGCAGTAAATTTAAGCCCCAATAAGTATTGTTGTCAATCTTTTTCAAGTGTGAATAAGCTGCCGGAAATTGATCAATTAGTCGTTCTTTAATGATATTGAAATTAGAATCTGTTTCAATTAGATAGGTATGAAATATTGCTACACCTATGGTTACGCCTAAGTTTAAAAATATATCTCCATTTGATGCTCTATATGCTGCACTTCCATAAATACTATAATTACTATCAGCCAGATACTCTGCATAATCAATTAATGATAGATTACTGTTCATTGTGTTTAGTTGTAATCCTCCATTTAAATGGGGTGGTTCTAAGTCACGAAAAAGTGTAAGAAGGATATATTGTTCATCGTTTTTTTTTATCAGTGTTGAACCCTGAGATATTCTACCGGGTAGCGTAAAGACTATAGAATCAACAAAGTTTCCATATTTATCCAGTTTAAAAACTAATGACTTATAGGAAGAATTCTGTCCGACTGCTATAGTTCTTCCTATTACGAAAACAGAACCATCAAAATGCTCAGCCAAATCAATAGATTCTTCATCCATTTCGAGAGTGCGATGCACAAATTCCCAAGTTGTTTGCTGGGCGCAAGTCATAGCCGAGGTATGAATAAGTATAGCCGTTACTATATATTTTAGTGTATTCATTTTACATCTTATAAAATGGGTGGTTCCATATTAGAACCACCCGTGTTGTAAACTAATCCTCTATTGGCCTAAGTACTTTTGTGCCATAAGTTGCATCATACATATGCAGTAGATGAGATCTAAAATTCCAACTCATAAACTCATCTCGAATGATTACGTTACTAAGTTCCAAACCTTGCGGCCTAACTCCTCCTTGACCATTATAACTATAAAGAATTGAATGAGCATTGGTCAACTGTTGAGTTAATGCTTCATTTATAAGGCAATACTCCCAACTGTAATCTGGCTGTTCATCATGAATGATAAATAATAGCGGATCATCGTTGCCATCTTTCCATTCAATGCCACTAATATCTTCAATCGTAACCACATCCACTATGACAAACTGCTGATCAAAAGCAAAATTTGGATTATTAAGCCTGCGTTCCAACTCATCTGAACCATCAGAAACGCCAACCATTGTTCCATCACATCTTCCTGCTGGTGGGTCGCCATACAAGGTTTGTTCAACAGTTCCCCAAATCCAGTCGTCATCTTCTTCAAATTCGTCATACAGCACAGCAATATTGATACCAAACACCCTGCTAGCACTTAAATAAGCGGTATTGCCTTCAATGCTGTCCAAGGCTACATCGGTAAGCTTTAGCTTGTCGTTTGTAGGATCCAGGTTGGCGAGTTCTGTTTCTAGATCAGTCTGCATACTGCTATATAAAGCAGCTGCGTCCTGCATGCTGAGGTTGCCGTTGTCGAGGGTAACCGTATAAGTGGTTTTGTTTACCACAAAATTCTCATACGCCAAATCGGGGCGGGCATGGTTGTAGTTTTCCAGCGCTTCGGTGTACCAAACCAGCGAATCAAGGCTAATGTTTTCGCCTGATTTGAAATTGCCAGTAAGCTTCGCATCAAAAGCCTCAATGCGTTGGATAATTTGTTGGCTTTTTTCGAGCTGGGCTTGATCAACGGGATTGGTCATGGGTTCTTGTTCTTTTTTACAACTGTAAACAAACAGTGCAAGGAGTGGAATTATTATCCATAAACGAGATATTTTTTTCATTTCATTATGTTTTTATTGATTAATTGAGTTGGCCTGACATATATTTGCTGGTG
>JBFWIF010000119.1:0-5203 GCA_050256135.1 Acidaminococcaceae bacterium
CGCCATCGCAGGCAAAATCCTATGGCAGCAATCTCAAATCGTTATCCAAACTCACCGTAAAACTAGCCTTGGAAGGTGGCAATATTATGAACTATAAGATTGAAGAAAAAGAAGCATTCAAAGTTATTGAGAAAGTCAAAACGTTCAGCACCAAAGATGAATCCGCGATGAAAGAAATCCCAGCTTTTTGGCAGCAGGCTCGGTGCGATGGCACCATAAAAACGCTTTGTGATTTTTCCGGCGGCAATGATTTCCCAGGCTTGGTTCTTGGCATCTGCTACGGTGATGGCACAACCACCGCCAAAGATTTCCCTTATTCAATTGCCTCCGGCTACAGCGGCAAAGAAATACCGGCAGGTTTCCGCGTCAATGAAATCCCTGCCAATACCTGGGCAATTTTCAAGTGTAAAGGCGCAATGCCAATGGCTATCCAAGAATTATGGAAACAAATCTACCAGGAATTCTTCCCCACCTCTGACTATGCTCCCAAAAACGAAATCGACTTCGAAGTTTATCCAGACGGCGATATTACTTCGCCCAACTACGAAAGCGAAATCTGGATCGCTGTTGTTAAAAAATAGTGGTTAGCAAAACCCAAATAGCATAAAAGCCCTGCTAATTTTTTAATCAGCAGGGCTTTTATTTATAGTATCAGAAGAAAGTCCAAATATATTTTTCTCTTTAGTTACATCAGTTTCTTCGTTTTTCCGTCATTGCTTTCGTAGTAGATTGCCCCTAGCTTCAGTTTACCTTTTACTATTCTTAGATACGGCGCAAAGATTTGGTCACCGTCAATCGTGATATATACATCTCTGAAGTCCAGGATGCCATGCTGACTGGTAATAGTTCCCTCGAGACTGTCAAAGTCTAAGAGTCCATAGGAACCCTCACCGGATTTGAAATCGCCGTAAATCAAAAGATTCTTAGGGTTGCCGTCACTGCGTAAATGCGCATTCAAATCTACCAGACAATGCAGCTGCGGATCATTAAGACCAATATCACCGTGCAGCCCACTGCCTACAAGATCAACCATATAACTCCTATTGTCGATATTATAATTGCCCTTAGCCTTTACCTTACCGGCAAACACTCTGGCATCCAGCTCAGGAACATCAATTATTCCATTCTCATATTTGAAATTGCCCTTTACGTTACTGAAATGCATCGGCGTAATCTTCAATCTTTTCATATTCAAAGTTCCAGTAATGACTGGCATAGGCACCTCGCCAGTTACTACGGCCTGCACGGTACCTTTTTCATTTTTACCATTGCCAATACCAAAGGCTGACATATTGCAGTTAGTAACGTTAAGATTGATATTATCGTAAACAGCTACGGTTTTGGTTAAATCAACCGCACCATTTAAGCGCAAAGCATCAGCAGCAAAAGTTCCTGACACATTGCCGCACTGAAAATCAATAAAGAGACTCTTCTTACTATCGAACTCAATGGCAGCATTAATATTTTGAAGTTTAAAGTTACGTTTGCCTGAACGTGTATCTATAGTAGAATTTACAATGAGCAGCTTAATATTAAAGTCTTTGAGCTGCAATTTTTCCAAATTCTTTTTGGCTGGTGATGGCTTAACAACATCCAAATGCTGCCAATACATCCTATTATCAAAATTCATATTGATCGACGCATCTCTTAACTCAATATATGTGACACTCTTTGTGTTTAAACCGCCAGTCAGAACATCCCAAGGTTTAACTTTGAAAGACCCCTGCGGAATATTGGCCAACAAATTGCCGGCATCATCTTTCCACACCAAATTGTCAAAGCTTACGGTACCAAAAACATTAGCTCGCAAAGTTTCTACCGTCAACGTTCCTTTCATCACACGCTGTTCGGCCACCACTTCGTTAAAAATGCGTGCAGCCTGAACACTCGCAAGATAACAAAGCAAGTAAAATACAGCTGCTATAGTCACGACAAAAACTACTATCGTTAGGAAAAGTTTATTTCTATTTCTGAACATAACTAATGCCTCACTATCCTGCTGTATCTTTCAAAATACTCATGGCAATGCTTTTACCTCTTAATGTTCTCTCCGATATTCAAACCACAAAGACACGGCAAAGGCAATAGCCGCAACTATATCTACCATAACCCATCTGCTTTCCACAAATTCCACATCACAAATCGGATTATATAAAACAGCTATCAGACCAAATATCCAAACACCAACAGCGCGTTTTCTCTTATGATAATCATAAATAGTTAGCAAAGAGAATATAAATACCACTATCTTTATTACTGTAAAAAAACCTGAACCGAAATCATAATTGTAGGCTTCACTAGAATCAATATAATCTGAAATCAAAAGACACATGGCAACTAATTTCGCAGTGAACAAATTTTCCTTAAAAATTTTGGACATAATACAGTCAAGCTTTTCCAAGAACTGATTAAACATACATATCCTCTCCTAAGAAAAACAATATAGTTGTTATTTTCGCTAAGCGCAGTAGCATTCCTGCAAAATTCAAAAAACTTCTTCCAATAAATACGAATTTTCCATATCTTAGCAGAAAAAATAAACCTGCAATCTCCATGTCTATGAAGATTTACAGGTTTCTGTCATTTATTCACACTTTGTCAAAGAACTCCATCATCCTTTAACCTTTTAACTTCTTTACAAATGAACTTAGTATTCTGATTTCGTCTTTTTGATATTGGAGCGCTAAAAAAAGTTTTTCTTCGTCAATCGAATAACATCCAATTTCACGTCTGAAAAGCTCTCTTGCTTTTTTCAATCCTTCACTACCTTGCATTTCACGTATTGTTTGATACAGTTCAGCTATAATTTCTTTATTACTGTGAAATTTTTCTTTATCCAAAATATCGCGTGATTCATGGGTAATTGCAAATTCAGGTACTGGTACAGGATTGTATTGTTCATCATACAACCTATCATAATCGTCAAGCTCTACAAAACCATCAAATTCTTGTAAAGAGTTTGAAACGCCAACTCCCTCAAAATGTGCGACTTGATGATATTTGCACTTTCTCAATTTGCTTTTATCCACCATGTAATCACCTCATTTCTTAAGATGGTTACATTATATCACACCATTCTAAAAAAATAAGCTGCTGGGATTTATGCCCTACCTGAACAAATCATATAATTGATAATTGCAATTGATCTAGGACTTCTCTCTGCTTTCCACAAACCAATTTCAAAAATGAGATCCCAACCAAATTTTGCAGCGATAAACCCTGCATATTTATTTGTGCGTCTTTTTCAGCATTTACCGCAACATTTTAAAGTCCTAATGATTCATTAATTAAAACAACTTCCATCTCCATATTCCGCATCTTTTGATAATAAATCAACTGTCCGCAGCAGATGCGGTCAGGGCTCATACAGTCATAGCATTTATCCTGTTTCACCGCGCACGGAGTCTTATATTTATGTCTTGCTGCATTCATCGGCGCGGCAACATTCCTGGCTCTATAAAGAGCCTCATCTAAAGTTGGGGTAATTTTATTTGTACCTATCACAAAATATACCTTATCATGTCCGAACAAAGAACCGGCCACACGATTTCCTGTTCCATCAACATTTACCATTTCACCGGTCTCAGCCAATGCATTTACCGAAGTCAAGAAGATATCTGTTGTAAGACATTTTTTGGCTGTAGTCAAAAAATTCTCACCCTCTTTGCAATGCATTGGATCATGTACTTCATTATGTTTACTGAACATTTCATACAAACCCAGACTAAGCATTGATTCCGAATCACCAAAACCAATGAGTTTCCCATCTATTTTTTTATCCAAATATACCGCAGCCTCTTGCGCAGTTTCAAAAAAGCTTACCTGATATTTTTTCTTTTTCAGATTTTCAATCGTTCTCTGAATATCCATAACATTATTCACACCTTTCTTCGTAATTTTAAGTTAAAACATCCTCTATAATAACTTAAAAATATTTGTATTTTGCCATTGAGCAAAACGCCCTATACAACTGCCAAAAAACCTATAATCCTAATATGCACAAGGTTTACAGGTTTTTATCTTTTATACTATTTAATTCTGCTGCAACTTTCCGAACCGTTCCTCAGCTCTTTACTTACCTGAGCATAAATGAGCAAAGTAAATACAAGTGTGCCGCCTAGAATATTACCAAAACCCGTAGGAACAAGGAAACGAATAAAGTAATCATACAAATTAGCTCCTCCGTTTATGACTTCATAAGCCAACTCGCTGGAACCAACAACCACATGGGCAAAACTTGCTAAGGAAATAAAATAAGTGAAAAATAGGATCAAAAATAAACTAAAACTTCTTGATAGCGGCATCATCCAGACAATAGCCGCAATAAGAATTCCAGCAGGTATTCCTTTTATTACATTCTCTGCAGGAGTCATAGCTGCTACATGACTTGCGATGCCATGCAGTGCCGCCGCTAATTCCGGCGTTACAAATGTTGGTATCGATAAAAATATAGCCGCTGTAAATGTTCCTATCAAATTAGCCAAAAGCACTAAACCCCATAGGCGCATTATATTCAAAAACTTAACGCCAGAAAACTCCCTAAATAATGGTATCATGGTCGTGATTGTATTTTCTGTAAAAAGCTGCAGCCTTCCTAAAATAACAATAATAAAACCAGTTGTGTAACCTATGCTGGTAATAAGATTACTCCAAGGTTTATCTGGTAAATATAATGCTAAGACTGCTTTAAATAAAAAAGAGAATGATATTAAAATTCCTGCTATAAAACCAGAAAAAAGCAATGCCTTAGCAGGTCTTGATAGTTCCTCCTCACCATCACGCCTGATAATTTCAAACAATAAATGTGGTGATAACCGTTCATGTTCTTCTAATACAACTTGTTCCTGGCACGATAATTTTGATGATTCTGTTTGCGACATTATATATACCCCTTGCTTTTAATAATATTTACGCAGATTATTTAATCTCTGATCTTGTATTATTTGCAAAATTCCATTAATAGTATAACAGCCTGTTGTAACTACCTATTATTAATAATACAATATTTTTATAAAAAGTCCTGTATAAATTTAAAATTATTATGCATATGCAGAATTTTACTGTAAAAGCCTAAAATGTTCTATAAGAATATAGTTCGTTGACAACAAACAAAACCTGCAAACTTCAAAAAACATGAAGGTTGCAGGTTTTGTTTGTTCACATTAATCAAGCACCGATCTGGAAATTTTGTAAGCAAAGTATA
>JBFWIF010000120.1:0-5074 GCA_050256135.1 Acidaminococcaceae bacterium
GCTATAAATATTCCTGATACGACTGATGAATTGAATCTGGTTATCCGCATGAGCGTGCTGTCAACTCTGGGAGTTGAAGTCAAAGATATTGAAGTTTTTTTCAAACATATACAAGCAAAAAAATAATAATTTATAGTGAGAGGAGATAGAATTATGTTTTCTGAGATATTGCAAAATCTTTGGGAAAATTATAGAGGACGTCTCGTGTGTTCATTGTTTGGTTTAATTATTGGCGCGATGTTCCTGATTCTGGGTTTTTTCCAGACTATCTTCTTGTTGATATGTATAACAGCAGGTTATTTGCTTGGCAAACGAATAGACAACAAGGAAGATTTAATGGATGTTCTGGACAGACTTTTGCCTCCAGGTCATCATAGATAATAATGAAAGAGGAAAAATATGAGTCGTAGAAATGCACGTGAACTAGTTTTAAAAAGTTTATTCCAAATAGATTTTTCAAAAGATACTGCACCACTGACAGCTTTTGCTGCTGCCAAAGAAGGGGAAATTTCTGAAGACGAGGATGCTTATGCACTAGGTCTTTTGGATGGTATTCTCACTAACTTGTCCGCTATTGATGAAAAAATAGCAGCTTATGCAATTGACTGGGCAGTTGACCGCATGCCAGCTGTAGACCGTAATATTTTGCGTATAGCTATTTATGAAATATTTCTTGCCCCTGATTCTATTGCTTCATCTGTTGCGATTAATGAAGCAGTTGAGGTTGCCAAGAAGTATGGTACGGAAGATTCAGGTCGTTTTATTAATGGTGTACTAGGAAAGATGGTCAAGAACCATGGAAGTGTTTGAATGTTATTTAGGTATCGACACAAGCTGCTATACAACATCGATAGCAGTACTTGATAGGCAGGGGAATTTGGTTGATGAGGTACGCCGTGTTTTAAAAGTCAAGCCTGGAAGGCGTGGCTTGGCGCAATCTGAAATGGTTTTTCAGCACACTCGCAACCTGCCGGAATTAATAGAAGAGATATTTCACCGGCATGATATGAAGATTATCGGTATTGGTGTTTCTAAACAGCCAAGGCCGATTGCAAACTCATATATGCCGGCTTTTTTGTCTGGTTATGGATTGGCAAGATCATTAGCATCTATATTGAATGCTAAGTTGGTACCAATTAGTCACCAGGAGAATCATCTGGAAGCAGGAGTATGGTCATCAGGATTTAGGTGTTCATCAAAATTTTTAATGTTACATGCTTCAGGTGGAACAACTGATTTGCTATTAGCTGAAGATCAAGTTGCAGGAAATTTTGCGCTCAGTGAGATTGGCGGCAGCATTGATTTGCATGCTGGTCAATACATTGATAGAGTTGGGGTCGCATTAGGACTGAAGTTTCCAGCGGGCGCTGAGCTAGAGAAGATTGCGGCCCAAAGTAGTGATATATATTCTTTGCCAGTTGCAGTGAGAGATTGTGAAATTAGTCTTTCCGGCCCAGCGACAGCTGCTTTAAGAGCAATTGACGCTGGCATCACTCCAGCAATAATTGCTCGTGGTGTTGAAAATTCTTTGGCAGAGTCATTTGCTCGCTGTATATTAAATGCAGCAAAAAAGCACAATATATCGGATGTTCTTTTAGTAGGGGGCGTGACTGCCAATAAATATATAAGAGGATATATCGGTGGAAAGCTTGCGGAAAATAATATAATGTTATATGTACCAGATTCAATGTATAGTTCCGATAATGCTGTTGGATGTGCTGCAGCAGCAAGAAGAATGTTGGAGAAATGCTATGGTTGATAACATCTACACGGTTAGTGATGTTAATAGAATAATAAAACAAATGATAGAAACACGAGCCGAGTTTTTTAATATTCAACTTCAAGGAGAAGTGTCGAATTTTAGGAGATATGCTTCTGGACATTGTTATTTTACTTTGAAGGATAAAAATAGCGTTATTAAGGCAGTCATGTTTCGTGGCAGAGCTGCTGAACTTAAATTTTCCCCTAAAGACGGCGACAAGGTTTTGACAATTGGGCATATTGGCGTTTATGAACGAGATGGTATCTATCAGTTATATGTTGATATAATGCTTGCCAGCGGTGCAGGCGAATTAATGGTGGCTTACGAAAAATTAAAGAAAAAACTTGAACAGGAAGGTCTTTTTTCTTCAGAAAAAAAACGTGAGTTACCTGTTCAACCTCAAAAGATTGGTATTATAACATCTCAATCAGGTGCTGCTATTCACGATATAATAACGGTTTCCAAACGGCGCAGTCCAGGAGTAAAATTAATCTTTTTCCCTGTTAAGGTGCAAGGCGCAGACGCTGGCGGAGAAATAGCCTCAGCAATTAATTTCATGAACCGACATAAATTGGCTGATGTTCTGATAGTTGGACGTGGTGGCGGTTCAATTGAAGATTTATGGGCATTTAATGAGGAGCAGGTTGTCCGGTCTATTGCATCTTCGGAAATTCCAGTAGTAACTGCTATTGGACATGAGACTGATTTTACACTTGCTGATTTTGCAGCAGATCGCCGGGCTGCGACTCCATCGCAAGCCGCCGAAATAGTTGTTCCTAATATGTTAGAACTGTCTAATAGACTCAAACAGCTGAGTATAAGAAATGTACAAGTAATTACTTCTCTTATTGAAAAAAATGAAAGTAAAGTAATGGAAATAGCCAATGCTTTGGTTTTAAAAGATCCTGATAGATGGTTAGCTGATAAAAAAATTGCAGTTGATGGTTGTCTTAATCGCCTTTTTTTGTCAATGCAGAGACTACAAAAAGATTATTCGCATGAATATGCATTACTTGTAACAAGGCTTGATGCTTCAAGTCCTTTAAGTATTATGAGTAGAGGGTATAGTTTAGCAAGAAAAGAAGATGGAACAATAATTAAAACCATTGAGGCTGTAAATATTGGCGATTCAATAGAAACTGTTACTACAGATGGATTTATTCTATCGCTTGTGACAGAAATAAAAAGGCGGTAAAATGTTATGGCAGCAAGAAATAAAATTAAAGATCTAAAATTTGAGGATGCGCTAAATAAACTTGAAAATAATGTCCAATTATTGGAAAGCGGCGGGTTATCTTTGGAAGAATCAATAGAGGTTTTTAAAGAGGGTATTGAGTTAAGCCAAGTCTGCCTTGCTAAATTAAATACTGCTCAGCAAGAGGTGCAGAAAGTAATCGCAACTAGTGATCAAAATTATAAATTTGTGTCATTTGGAGAGGTTGAAGAATAGTATGGATTTTGCAAAGTATTATGAAGATAGGAAGAAATTAGTAAATAATTTTTTAGAAAAGCGTATGCAGAAAAAAGGAATTTCACGTGTTGATGAAGCTATGAGATACAGCCTTTTAGCTGGTGGTAAACGGATACGTCCACTGCTTTTGATGGCTACAGCAGATGCGATTGGCAGTCATGGCTATAATTATCTTCCTGTTGCCTGTGGTTTAGAAATGATTCATACTTATTCTTTGATTCACGATGACTTGCCATTAATGGACAATGATGATTATAGAAGAGGAAGATTAACTAATCACAAGGTTTATGGTGATGCAATGGCTTTGCTTGCAGGTGATGCGCTTCTTACATTAGCCTTTGAAGTTATGCTTGAACAAAAAAACGTTAATTCTGATGTTTTAGTTGAAACCATACGGGAAGTAGCTATGTGTGCTGGTAATTATGGAATGGTAGGCGGACAGGCTCTTGATATTGATGCTGAGGGAAATGAAATATCTATTGCTGAATTAAATACATTGCATGCTGCTAAAACGGGTGCAATGTTTATTGCTGCTGTAAGATCCGGTGCACGACTTGCCGGTGCAGACAGCCTGCAATTACTTGCCTTGACGAAATTTGCCGATTTGATTGGACTAGCATTTCAAATAACTGATGATATCCTTGATGTAGAGGGCAATTTGCAGGAGATGGGTAAAACAGCCGGCAGTGACGCTAAAAACTCAAAAACGACTTATGTAACTATTTGTACTTTAGATGGAGCTAAGGCTTTGGCAGAAAAAACAATTAATGAGGCGCTTGAATGTCTTGAAACTTTCGGTGACAATGCCGAACCTTTACGTAATATTGCAAATATGGTTTGCAAACGCAAATACTGATTACCATATAATATTTTATTTTTCATATACCGTAAAAAAGGAAGGAAATTTCCGTGCAGTTTTTAGATAAAATTGATTCCCCTTCAGATATTAAAAAATTGAATATCGAAGAAATGACGAAACTTGCTCAAGAAATTAGAAAATTTTTAGTTAATGTCATATCTAAAACAGGTGGTCATCTGGCTTCGAATTTAGGTGTCGTTGAACTGACCTTAGCTATCCATAAAGTTTTCAATACGCCAGACGATAAAATTGTCTGGGACGTAGGACATCAGTCGTATGTTCATAAAATTGTAACCGGCAGAAGAGAAATGTTTGATACCTTACGTCAGTACGGTGGACTTTCAGGTTTTCCTAAAAGGAGTGAAAGCGAGCACGACGTCTTTGGAACTGGACATTCAAGTACATCTATTTCTGCTGCTCTTGGTATGGCAGTCGCTCGTGATCTGAAAGGGGATAATTACAATGTTATTGCTGTCATAGGCGATGGGGCTCTTACGGGAGGCATGGCGATAGAAGCTTTGAATGATGCCGGAGTATTACAGAAAAAGATACTCGTTATTCTCAATGATAATGAAATGTCTATTTCTGAGAATGTAGGAGCACTTTCCGAATATCTTTGCAGGTTACGAACTGACCCAACATATTCTCATCTTAAGACGGACCTGGAAAGTTTAATTAAAAGCATACCTACAATTGGCGAGCATGTTGCGAATACAGTGCGTCGCGTCAAAGATACTTTAAAGTATTTTTTGGCTCCAGGCATGCTTTTTGAACAGCTCGGCTTTACCTATATAGGGCCTGTCGATGGTCATAACCTTGAGGGACTTATTGATATTATGGAACGTGCAAAAAATATTGATAAACCTGTTTTGGTGCATGTTATTACAAAAAAGGGAAAAGGGTATTTGCCAGCTGAAACAAATCCCGATAAGTTTCACGGTACAGGTGCATTTGAAATAGCTACCGGCGAAAAAATATCGGT
>JBFWIF010000121.1:0-5064 GCA_050256135.1 Acidaminococcaceae bacterium
TTCCTGGAAGGGTTTTACGATGAAATGGTTGGCTCCCTTATTCACCGCTTCAAGTATTTTCAGCTCTTGTCCAAGCGCTGAAATCATTACAACTGGAATCTGTTCGTCGATTTCTCTGATTTTTTCCAAAGCGCTGATTCCATCCATTTCAGGCATTGTGATATCCATCGTTATAATATCCGGTTGAAAGATGATATATTTTTCAACTGCTTCTCGCCCATTTGTCGCTTCGGCAACCACTTCAAAACCGTTTTTTTCAAACAGCTTCTTTAAATTGATTCTGATAATCAGAGAATCATCAACAATCATAATTTTGCGCATACAAACCTCCGTCAATTGATTTAGCATAATTTACTTGTAAACACATATGTAATCATATCGACTTGAGATTATTTGTGAAACCTGCAGAAGATTATGCTGAGATAAAATGCAGATTAAATATTTAAACAAAAAACCGGCAAAAGAATTGCTATCGGGAATATCTTTATATTAGCAATTAATGCTTAGTTATCAGCTCAACCTGCCATCAGCGACTCTTGTGAATCTGTCGGTAGTGAATTTATCAATCTTAGTAAGTTTTAAAACAGCGTATTCGTTATTCAGCAGATTTTCACTGTAAACTCCGGCTTCTTCCATCAACACAATTGGCGCAAGTCGATAGTTAATGCAATATTCAAGAGTCATGTCAGTTAGGAAAACATCATTACCGCTTCGCCGGATGACGGCCTGCTCGACGCCGTCGAGTCTGGCCTTCTCCAGCATCGGAGCAAATGATTTTCCTAATGTGCTGGTTAAACCTGCGTCAGATATGCTGATGGAGTAAATTGCGAAGATTTCGCCGGACTTATTTATCATCGGGAAGTGTAAGGTGTTCATAACTTCATTTATGCGCGAAATGTCAGAAATCTGACGTGAACTTAGGATAGGGGTTGCTGAATAAACTCCGCTTTTCTTTAGGCAAACGCTAACTGCTCAGCAGCCAGCCAGCGGCAAATGAGCAAAATAATATCCCGGAGCCGTTTCTCCAGGTTCATCACCAGAAATGTCATGTGAATGGAGACTTCACTCGTGTTCTTGAGGCGCGTCATCACCCGGCTCAGCGTGTAGCATCGCTTGGCTTCACCGAATTTGCCCTCAACTGCGTTCCGTTCTCCTGCTTCTGACCGTTCCTGCCGCTTCTGTTCATCGTACAACTTCTTGTCTTTGGGCGGCCTGCCGAGGTTTGGTCCATTCATCCGGATGCCCAATCCTGCACAGTACTGGTGGTTCTTGCGATTTCGGTAGATCTTATCGGCCAGAATACGTTCCGGGTAGCAGCCGTGACGCTCTCGGTATCGTTCAACCGCGGTCTGCAGATCTCCTGCTTCATTGAATGCGTTCCAGTCCAACTGCTCAACCATGACGTAACCATTAACCATGCTGACCGATATCTTAGCGCCAAACTCCACATTAGCGGTTGCTTTACCCCGGACAATCGGCCTGATCCAAGGCTGGTGGATGTTGACAATGCGGTCCTCAACCTTGTGCTTTTTCTCTTGGTACATCTCCAGCTGCTGAAGATAGACATCCTGGACAGTCTGCCAATATTGCATTTGTCTGGCCGTCAGCCAGTTGCTGCTGTTTGAGAGAAGATTCTTGACCAGTTCGATGTCCCGCCGGACAAAACCCAGTTGCTCACGGATGGCACGCCGAATCTGCTTTTTGCGAGGTCTGCGGTTGCGGGCAAACCTCAGATAGAGCGTACGTGCTTTCTGACGATAGGTTCTCGGTTTCTTATCATCGGATCCTTTATGCAGATGGTCGATCAACTCTTCCAGTTTCACTCGACTGTCATTGAGCAGGGCGACATCGGTTGGAAAGTGAATATCAGCAGGCGCACAGGTCGCATCGAGAATCAAAGTTCCTTCATTGCTGGACTCTGGACTGTTTTCATCGGGTGTACCAGAATCGGCGCCGGCGTCACCATTATGGTTGTCTTCGTCTTTGCTTGCTTCAACAATCAGGCGGTTGATTTCCACCATGATCTCCGGTGTCAGGCGCTTGCGGAAATAAGTCATCATGGATGTGTCAAAAGGTGCTCTGGCTGAAAAGCTATTCATACCAATGAAAAACTGCATGTACGGGCTATCCAGAATGATCGCCAATGTTTCTTCGTCCGATAACTTCAACCGCTCCTTGATGATTAGGGATCCGATTGCCATCCGGCAGGATTTGGCAGGGTTACCGACCTTCGGGTTGGCGAAAGTCTGGTGATAGAGATCTTCCAAACGAGCCCACGGTATAATTTGTGCTAGTTTGACCCACCGGTTGTCCGGACTGAGCTGCGCGCCGATAAAACTATTAGGATTTTCATCAAAGCTAACTTGTTTCGTCTTCTTCTCGTACATTTTGACTCTCCTGATGCAAGGATTTTGAAGGTTTGACGGGTTTTTCTCTGCACCTATTATATCATTTACCAACCTGAAATGCTTGATATACCTACGTTTCTTACTTGTTCAGCAGTCCCTAAGTTAGGTATTTTTAATAGTCCGTGGGCCGGATTGGCGAATTTCAAATTTTTGTTTGGCTCAGGCAATGCTTGGATTATTACGAGAAACACAATACTATATAATGTAGCTTTTATCATTATTGGTACGGTTGTGCCAATTGCCGCAGCTATCCTCTTCAATAGCATTCAAAGGCCTTTTGCTAAGAAATTTTATCAGACAAGTATTCTCCTGCCATATTTGATGTCAATGGTTGTTGTAAGTTATCTTACTTTTGCCTTTTTAAGTGCGGATACCGGATATGTTAACAAAACTATATTACCAATGTTGGGTAATTCTGAATCGATAAATTTTTATCAGGAGAAGAAGTACTGGCCTTATATTCTAATTTTTGTTAATCAATGGAAATCACTTGGGTTCGGTATGGTTATATACCTTGCCAGTATTCTTGGCATTAGCCCGGATCTCTACGAAGCGGCAAAGGTTGATGGAGCCGGCCAGTGGAAACAAATAATTTACATCACTCTGCCTTCTCTTAAACCAACTATTATTACTCTCTTCGTTTTAAACATGGGAAGAATGTTCTATTCGGATTTCGGGTTGTTTTATCAGGTGCCGCGAAATTCCGGCATGCTCTACGATGTTACGATGACAATTGATGTGTACGTGTATAACGCTCTGATGGGCAGAAATAATATGGGTATGTCTTCCGCTGCTGGTTTTTATCAATCAATTGTAGGTTTTGCGATGGTTATACTATCGAATATGCTGATCAGAAAACTCAGCAGAGAAGACGCTTTGTTTTAAGGAGAATAACATGAGTCTAAAAAATCAAGATGCTCGTGGGTTCAGGATTGCCGCTCACATAAGCATGATGTTCTTTTCCATATTGGCGATCTTACCATTTTTCCTATTAATAATGGCGTCCTTCACTGATGAACAAGAGGCCGTGTTGAATGGCTACAAGTTTATACCAGTGAAATTCAGTGTGCGAGCTTATGAATATGTACTGCAAAACTGGGATCAGATTGGTCGTGCTTATGGGGTTACGATCATTGTTACCGTAGTCGGTACGGCCCTGGCGATTCTGCTTGTCAGTATGTTGGCCTATGGATTGTCGCAAAAAGACATCAAAGGCGTTAAGATCATATTTATACTTGTTTTGTTTACTATGCTATTTAATGGCGGCATTGTCCCGACATATTATGTTTATACGAATATTCTCAAGGTGAAAAACACCCTCTTCGGACTGATTTTGCCAAACCTCTTGATGAATGGATTTACGGTTATTCTGGTGAAAAATTATTTCCAGCATAATATTCCCAAAGAAATGACGGAAGCCGCGGAAATGGACGGTGCTGGGCAGTTCAGTGTTTTCTTCCGTTTTGTTATGCCTCTTTCTACCCCGATTCTGGCCACAATTGGTTTGCTGACAGGTGTTATTTATTGGAATGATTGGACAAATGGCCTGTACTATATTACTGATGAAAAATTATTCAGCGTACAGCAGCTGCTTAATAGAATGAACGAGAATATTATGTTTATGGCAAATAACGCCAGTAATCTTGGATCTGCCAGTTTGGTAAATCTGCCTACTGCTACTATGCGTATGGCCATAGCTGTTGTAGCTATTCTGCCGGTAGTAATAATCTATCCATTTTTTCAGAAGTTTTTCGCAAAAGGTATTGCTATGGGTGCTGTAAAAGGATAATTATTTGGAGGTTCTTCAATGGAAATATATGACATTCAAATCAACCACGTAGATAAACCAGTCGGCTTTTATATGCCTGAAAATCCCGTGATTAGCTATAAGATATCGGGCGCTCAAGGGCTCAAACAGAAGAATGTGCGAATATCAGTATACGATGAAGCGGCACCGGCGACAGCGATTTACGACAGTGGGTTAATGTATGACTCGCAAGCTGTATATGAACTGCCCGTTAATCTGAAACCACGCACGAGATATTTCGTGAAGCTGCAGATTGAATCAGATATCGGTGAGCAAGCTTCAGCTCAAACCTATTTTGAAACCGGCAAAAGTACCGAGCCTTGGAAGGCTGAGTGGATTACCGTCGGGGCTGAGATTAAGGATGAAGCCGTACCTGTTCTTGGGCAAGTATTTACTGTTTCAGAAGAAATCAGCCAAGCTCGTATGTATATTGCCAGTGCCGGTTTATTTCGTGTAGAAATTAATGATAGTAAGACTGGAGATGAATATCTAACACCATATTGTAATGACTATTCATCGTGGATGCAGGTAATAACATATGATGTTACCGAACAGTTGAAACCTGGAAATAATATTATTGATGTGACGCTGGCAAATGGCTGGTACAAGGGCAGATTTGGCCTTGAAGGTAATCATAACCTGTATGGAGACACATTGGGTCTGTTGCTTGAACTACATATCGAATACAGTAATGGTAAGCATGAGGTTATCGCAAGTGATCAGAGCTGGTATGCACGTAGAAGCCCTTATACGAGCGCGGAAATATACGATGGAGTTGTCCTTGATTATACTCGTGATCGCCAAACAAAATTTACAGCAGATTCTGTAAAATTACTCGATTCTGATTTA
>JBFWIF010000122.1:0-4782 GCA_050256135.1 Acidaminococcaceae bacterium
CGTGTGCTCTTCCGATCTACCAATTTCCCTGCCTACTTCCGTAGAACCTGTGAATGCCAATTTATCAAGACCAGTGTGATGCTGCAGGAATTCACCGCTCTTAGAACCCTTACCTGTAATGAGGTTAATGATTCCTTTTGGTAGAATACCCTGAATAAGTTTCATCAACTCCAGCACGCTCAAAGAGGTGCTGCTGGATGGTTTAAGAATGGTTACATCACCAGCTGCCAATACAGGTGCCAATTTCCAGGCTGCCATCAGGAACGGGAAGTTCCAAGGGACGATCTGGCCAACTACACCAATTGGTTCCCTTAAGATAAGACTGAGAGTATTTTCGTCAATCATGGTAGCACTGCCCTCTTCGCCGCGGATAACACCGGCAAAATATCTGAAGTGGTCAGCAGCTAGCGGAATATCAGCAAAGGTTGTTTCCCTGATTGGTTTGCCGTTGTCCATAGTTTCAACAGTTGCCAGAAACTCTTTATTTTCATCAATAATATCAGCAATTTTATTTAAGATAGCCGCTCTTTCAGTTACGGTGGTCTTGCTCCAGGTTTGGAAGGCTTTATGTGCAGCTTTTACAGCGTCGTTAACATCTTTTTCAGAAGCGTCAGCGATTTCCGCCAGAAACTCGCCTGTTGCAGGATTATAAGCTTTAAGCGTTCCGCCGTCAGAGGCATCACGCCATTCTCCGTCAATAAATAGTTGGTACTTCTTTTGTAATTCGACTTTCATTTCTTTCCCTCCTAATAAATAATGATTATTACCTTTCGGTAAAGTTATTGTAGCACTTATCACAATGTTATACAATACCTTCTAAATTGTAACATTTTCCGACACATTTTCTACAAGGCACAAAAATAGTGATGTTTCAGGTTTTCCACCTGCAACATCACTGAAAAATTTAACATTCATTTCACAATTAATAAAAAAAAGCACCCACAATATTTGCGAGTGCTTGCTTTCAAATGGTGCCTCAGGACAGAATCGAACTGTCGACACACGGATTTTCAGTCCGTTGCTCTACCGACTGAGCTACCGAGGCATTAATGGCGACCCGGATCGGACTCGAACCGACGACCTCCGCCGTGACAGGGCGGCATTCTAACCAACTAAACTACCGGGCCATTTTGACAAAAAAAATGGTGGGCGGTGACGGGATCGAACCGCCGACATCCTGCTTGTAAGGCAGGCGCTCTCCCAGCTGAGCTAACCGCCCGGGACACGTCCCACGATAGTTATATCGTGACTACGGGAATTATCATACCAATTCAGAGAAAATTTGTCAAGCATGAGTTTGAAATAAGTGAAAATGTATCCCGGACAAGTCTGAAAAGTTCCTCGCACTGCTAACACGCGAGAGAAGTCGTTGTATTCAATGTTTATCGGTAAGGATTTAATAGTTCCTCTGGACCATTCCACACGCGTTAAACGGCCGCAGTAAATTCGGCCGAACGCTGATGTATATGAGTCCCGTCACTTCTTTAGCCTCTGTCCTCTTAGTATGCTATAAAAGTTCTAGTTCCAAATCGTTTTTTTGCATATTTCCGCAATATACGCAAAAAAATAAGGCTCCCGAAAGGAAGCCTTTTAATTTCATGGTGACCGGTGGGGGAATCGAACCCCCGATACCGCCGTGAAAGGGCGATGTCTTAACCGCTTGACCAACCGGCCATAAAAATGGTGATCCATGTTGGGATCGAACCAACGACACCCTGATTAAGAGTCAGGTGCTCTACCAGCTGAGCTAATGGACCACATGTCACTGATATATAATACACAATTTTGTGGTTTTTGGCAAGCACTTTTTTAAGAATGACTTTGAAGCTATATTTAACGGTTAACCATTGTCTGCAGCTTGAATAATTTTGCTAGTTTTTAGCAGCGAACAACATTACTCTCTCAATTTTAGATGAATGTACAAAGGATTTGGCTAGCTTGAAATAGAATAATCCCTGCAAGTACATATTATTTTATTGAGGTGAAATGAACATGAGCAATTTAGACAACAAAGTCATCCTTACTCTTGCACCAACCGGCAACGTACCTACCAAAGAGCTAACTCCCTATGCCCCCATGACACCAAGTGAAATTGCCGCAGAAGCTTATGCCTGCTGGAAAGAAGGAGCTGCTATAGTTCATATTCATACTCGCGACAAAAATGGCCTTCCAACTTCAGATATTGAAATTAATCGTGAAGTCATGAAAGAACTGGACAATTATCCTGACTGCGACATCATTCGCCAGGTTTCCACAGGTGGGCGTGCCGGCAAAAATTACACTGAACGTGGTCAGATGCTCTGTTTGTGCCCCGATATGGCCAGTCTGGCCACCGGATCGTCCAACTTTCCTTCAAAAGGCAATTATAACGACCCTGAAACCGTGTCCTATCTAGCAGCTGAAATGATGAAATACGATGTAAAACCGGAAATCGAAGTTTTCGATACCGCCATGATTTGGAATGCCCTCCGCCTGGCCGAAAAAGGCGTAATCAAAACACCACTGCATTTCAACATCTTGCTCGGAGTCGGCGGTTCACAGCCTGCGACCGTCGATGCCTTAATGTATTGCTATCAGCACCTTCCTCAAGGCTGCACCTGGAGCGTTTCCGCCATCGGTCAGAATCATGTTCAGCTTTCCACCATCGCACTGGCGCTAGGTGGCAACGTTCGCGTCGGCATTGAAGACAACATCTATTACTCCAAAGGTGTTTTGGCTACAAATCTGATGCTATTGAAACGAATAAAAAACATCGCTTTAGCTATGGGCAAAGAAATTGCCACTCCTGGCGAGGCCAGAATAATTCTAGGCCTATAATAATTTCATTGCTGCTTGCACAAAATAAAATCATTTACTGCCTGGCAAAACCAATAAGGGCAGTATTGTGAAAATAAAAAGGGCCATTTCAGTGTTCTCGTCTGAAACGGCTCCTTTTTTATTACCCCTGTATGGGAGGCTATTCGCATACAGGGGGTCTACACCAAAAGGCATTTTATTGTGCTTTTAGTGGTGTTACTAAAATTATTTTGCTGCTCCAATCATAGCAAGCATACAGCCAGCTGCTACAGCGGTACCGATAACACCGGCAACGTTAGGTCCCATAGCATGCATAAGCAGGAAGTTAGCAGGGTTAGCTTTTTGCCCTACGATCTGAGATACACGGGCAGCCATTGGAACCGCGGATACACCGGCAGAACCAATCAATGGATTAATCTTACCACCGGTAGCTATTTTCATGATTTGTCCGAAGATAACGCCTGCTGCAGTACCTGCGGCAAATGCGATAAGACCAAGGAAGATAATCAAGATGGTTTGGTAGTTAAGGAAGCTATCAGCTTTCATAGTCAAACCAGTACCAGTTGCCAACATGATGGTTACAGTGTTCATCAAAGCATTTTGTGCAGTATCGGAAAGACGATCCAGGCAGCCAGCTTCTCTAAAGAGGTTACCAAGCATCAGCATACCGATAAGAGCGGTAACTGGTGGCAAAAGTAAGCTGATTACGATAGTTGTTACAACCGGGAATACGATTCTTTCAAACTTAGTTACCGGACGCAATTGTTCCATAACAATTTTGCGGTCAGCTTCAGAAGTGAAAAGTTTCATGATTGGCGGTTGGATCAACGGAACCAAAGACATGTAGGAATAAGCAGCAACCGCGATAGCACCGAGAAGGTTCGGAGCCATCTTAGCAGCCAGGTAGATTGCGGTCGGGCCGTCAGCACCACCGATGATACCGATAGCAGCTGCTTCCTGAACAGTGAAGCCCAGGAACATAGCGCCGAGCAAAGAAATGAATACGCCTGCCTGAGCTGCAGCGCCCAACAGCAGTGTCTTTGGGTTAGCAATCAACGGACCAAAGTCGGTCATCGCGCCAACACCGAGGAAGATCAACGGCGGAAATACTTCATTGTGTATTCCGTAGAGTATTACTTGCATAACACCAGGGTCTGTTTCGAACCCGGTCTTAGGAATATTAGCCAAAAGACAGCCAAAAGCAATAGGAGATAAAAGCAATGGTTCAAAGCCTTTACCCAAAGCAAGATACAGCAAAACAATACCAACTAAAATCATGATAGCATTGCCCAGGGTAAATGCCGCAAATCCGCTGTCATTCCAAATTGCCATTATTGATACAATAAATGCCTCCAAAATTCTCACCTCAATATTTTATTAAAAAACCCTCAAATACTTTAACCTTATTTTGACGGATCAATCTTGCGAATTACCGTCATCAACACCCCTAGAAAATACAGAACAGCAAAAACAATAGTCATGTTAATTACTGCTATCAACCAAGGGTTAGTTGTTACTGCACTCATTATATTTCCTCCTTAAAGCGTGCTTTAAGCAAAAAATTTAAAAGGTCGCAGCCGGTTGGCTCCGACCTTTTAACTATTGTTATTTACCAGGGAAGAAAGGCCAAACCATTGGAATAATGATAATTGATACGATAAAGCAAACAGCAACCAAACCTGTACCTGCTTTAACATAATCGTTAAAACGATAGCCGCCAGGACCAAGCACCAAAGTGTTTGGAGGTGTACCAACAGGAGTTGCAAATGCGCAGGAAGCAGCAACCGCGATAGCCATCAAAACTGCATGCGGGGAAGCGCCCAGCTGTTTAGCAATTGCAATACCGATAGGGCACAGAAGAGCTGCTGAAGCCGTATTGGACATGAATTGAGTTAATGTGCAGGAAAGAAGGAACAAAATAGCTGTAACAACGAGTGGAGAAGGAGATCCGCCCATTAAGCCTACAGTCCATTGTGCGATCAATTT
>JBFWIF010000123.1:0-4679 GCA_050256135.1 Acidaminococcaceae bacterium
TAGTGGGTAATTTACTTGGCATTCGCCCGATTGTTTATCTGAACAAAAAGGGTGAGCTGACCATTGCGGATAAAGTCAGAACAAGAACGAAAACTTTGCGGAGAATGTTGGAATTAGGCGAAAAATTTGCGCCTTTTGAGGCTATGTATATTGCCCATGCGGAAGCGTTTGAAGATGCAGAAAATCTAAAAAAACAATTGATGGAGATGTATCCGGGTGTGCCTATTCTTGTAACCGGTATCGGAACTGTACTTGCTTCGCATTTGGGACCAAAAGTTATCGGAATTTTTTTGCGTCGCAAAAAATTAGAAAGGGTGTAATTGATGGAAATGAAGCAGGAAGCGGCGATAGAGGGAAGTCAGCTGCAAAAGATGCTGCTGGGTGCTTATCAAAGTTTTGAAAATAATTATGAAATGATTAATAATCTTAACGTTTTTCCTGTTCCGGACGGTGATACCGGCACTAATATGCTACATACAATGGCGGCAGTAGCAGAAGCCGTAAGTAAACTGGAAAAGCCGACGATAGGAGAGGTTGGAGAGACCGCAGCCAAGGCAGCTATTCTTGGCGCAAGAGGCAATTCAGGAGTTATTCTTTCACAACTCTTGCATGGAATTGGGAGAGGATTGGCTGGTAAAAAGGCTGCTACCAAAAACGAAATAGGCAAAGCTTTCCAATATGGCATTTTGTATGCCTATCGTTCTGTTTCACAACCAGTAGAAGGGACTATCCTTACGGTTGCCAGAGGTATCGCTAAAGGAGCATATCATGCCGTGCGCGGAGAAGAGGAATTCATAGAGGTTCTAAGGCAGGCAATTGCTGCAGGCCGTGCAGAATTGGACAGAACACCAGATTTATTGCCAGCGTTGAAGGAAGCAGGCGTTGTCGACGCAGGCGGACAAGGTTTAATAGTCTTTTTTGAAGGATGTCTGGCAGGACTAAAGGGGGAAGTTCCTCCTATCTTTTTGTCGGCGTCA
The DNA here is from genome assembly GCA_050256135.1 of Acidaminococcaceae bacterium. Classification (GTDB taxonomy): domain Bacteria; phylum Bacillota; class Negativicutes; order Acidaminococcales; family Acidaminococcaceae; genus RZYP01. The sequence continues at coordinate 978 of JBFWIF010000123.1, forward strand.
ACACCGGAAATGAAGGTTGACCTTGCTGAAGAATTCGACCTCGAATACCCGTATTGTACGGAATTTGTTGTGCGTGATTCACATATAGAGGAAAAAGAAGTAATGCAGACGCTCGCAAGCATGGGAAATTCTCTAATTGTCGGCGTTGTTTCGGACATAGTCAAAGTGCATATACATTCCAAAAATCCAGGTGCAGTTCTGCAAAAGGCTATTCAGTGGGGAAGTTTACACGATATCAAGATAGATAATATGCATGATCAGCATCGTGAAAAACTTTTCACTAAACAGTCTGCAGTTCCGAAGACTGGATTAGCAGTATTGTCAGTAGCAGCTGGTGATGGTATTGCTAAAATAATGAAAAGTATCGGTGCTGAAGAAGTAATAAACGGCGGACAAAGCATGAATCCGCCAGTTGAAGATTTTATTCGCTGTATTGAAAATGGCGGTGCAGAACAATATATTATTTTGCCGAATAATAAAAATATAGTATTGGCAGTTCAGCAGGTGAAAAGACTTCTCGGAACCAAACAGATTGATTTTATTCCTACCAACAATCTCGCTCAGGGTTTGGCGGCTCTTGTCGCTTTTGACAAAAAAAAGTCAATGGTAGAGAATGTTATGGCCATGAAAGAACAGGCAAAAGCTGCGCGGAGCGCTGCCTGCAGCATAGCAGTAAGAGACAGTGTAGTTAACGGTATCAAGGTAAAGAAAGACCAATATATTGGCCTTGTGGAAGAGAAAATCGTTTGCGCCGGTGACCAACTTTTGAATGTCACAGCGGCAACACTTGCTATTGCTGCCGAAGGAGCAGAATTAATCAGTATTTATTACGGCGAAGATATGCCGGTTCAACAGGCCAATGAATTGGCTGATGAACTGAAAAAAATAAATGGCGATTGGGAAATTGAACTATTTGATGGCGGACAACCACTTTATCCGTTGCTGATGGTTATTGAATAAGAAATCATGAGGATAAGTCCCGTGCGGGGCTTATTCTTTTTATGGAGGCAGTAACTTGGAAAATATTTTTATCAGTATTGCCGCTGGAATTTTATTTGGCTGGCTTGATGTTTTTAGTTACAAGAAGAAAGAATATTTGAATCGTTTTTCAACAGCGGCTTTGCTCATTATGCTCTGGTGCCTTGGAGCTAAGATTGGCTGTGATGAGGAACTTCTCACCAATCTTGGTCTGCTGGGATTTAGATCTATCATTATGGCCTTTGGCATAATAGGTGGTAGTTTATCATTGCTTTGGCTTGTTACCAGATTGTTCTCCGATGATATCAGAAGAGAAGAACAGGAGGGCAAACAATGATTTATGGTATTATTGCAGCAATTCTTTGTGGGATGGGCTGTGGTTATTTATGGCTTTCCACAGAAGCTAGACCATTACTGGATGATGTGCTGCTTACTGCTTTATCTTTTATGGTTTTTGTGGCGGGAATAGAAATTGGTGCCAATAGGCACATAGTTAAAAAAATATGCAATCCCAAAGGTTTGGCTCTGATGGCAGTGATTCCAACGGCAGTGGTTATTGGCAGTATTGTCGGCGGGGGCATCGCGGGTATGTTAACTGGTATGAAGGTTGAAGATGCAGTGCTCGTCAGTGCAGGTCTCGGCTGGTATAGCTTGTCATCTGTAGTTATTAGTACTATGTATAGTGTGGAGATTGGTACTATTTCTTTCTTGACCAATGTTTTACGCGAGACTTTGTCTTTTGTTTTGATTCCTTTAGTAGCGAGATATAATAAAATTATGAGTATTGGTATAGGCGGAGCCAGTACTATGGATTCGACGCTGCCGGTTATTATTAAGTATACTGATTTGCATACTGGTATTTTTGGTTTTGCAAACGGTCTTATTTTGACACTTTTGGTACCTGTTTTGCTTTCATTATTAATGCCGAAATAAATTTACTTGAATAAAAGTAGCTATTGGCAACAGGAATATAGATTTAGAAAAGAAGGTGAGGATCTAATGGGAGAATTAAAGAACGAAGAAATAAACATCCTCGCTTATGAGTCGCCAGAAAAACTGCTGAAGATGTTTGCTTGGCCTGCGATTATATCTATGCTTGCCAATTCTTTATATAACATAATTGACCAAATTTTTATTGGTCAGGCTGTAGGGTATTTAGGCAATGCCGCTACTACTATTGCTTTTCCAATTGTCACAGTGGTGCTCGCCCTTGGCACGTTATTTGGTGTTGGCGGCAGCGCTTTTGCTGCCATAAAATTGGGCGAAGGTCGGAAAGATATTGCAGAAAAGGTATTGAATACAGTTACAACGATGTCTTTTATCATAGGTATTCTCATGATGATTGCAGGTCTTATAAATCTGGAATCAATTCTGAAAATCTTCGGCGCAACAGACCAGACGATGCAGTACTCTAAAGAATTTGGCGGCGTCATGATTGCTATCATACCGGTTACAATGCTGATAATCGGTCTGGCAAATTTGGCACGTGCTGATGGCAGTCCTCGTCTTGCAATGCGCAGTTTAGTTGGTGGTGTACTGATCAATCTGATCTTAGCTCCTTTCTTTATCTTTCAGTTTAAATGGGGAGTTTGGGGGGCTGCCCTAGCTACTGCGTGTGCCCAGATTTTTTCTTTGAGCGTTTTAATTTGGTATTTTGGTCATAGCAGTAAGATGCGTTTAAATTTGCATTATTTGTTAAAACCAGACCTAAATATTTGTCGTAAAGTTATGGCAATTGGTTTCTCTAGCTGTATTCTCCAGGCTGGTGCTACTATTTTACAAATCGCTATGAATAACTCGCTGCTTTACTATGGCGACTTAAGCACTGTCGGTGGTGATATGGCAATTAGTGCTATGGGCATAGTAATGAAAGTAAATATGATAGTGATTTCTACATGTGTAGGTATAGGAATGGGCGCACAACCTATAATTGGTTTCAATCGTGGTGCTAATGCTCCGGCCAGAGTTAAGGCAACCTATCTGCTGGCCGCCAGAATCGCCTCAATTATCACAGTTTCAGGCTGGCTTTGCTGCCAGTTTATACCAGAAGAAATTTTGCAGATTTTTGGTTCCAATGGTGAAAATTTCATGGATTTTGCTGTTTCATGTATGCGCTTATTCTTAGGGGGTGTATTTGTCGCAGGGTTTCAAATCATATCAACCAGTTATTTCCAGGCAACCGGGCAGCCTTTAAAAGCCACAATTCTGTCAATGCTGCGACAACTGATTCTGTTGTTGCCATTGATATTTATGCTGCCGCTCTGGTTTGGACTATACGGCATCTTGTATGCCGGCATGATTTCGGATTTGGTCGCAGCTTCAATAGTGGCGGTGTTCATGGTTAAAGAAATGAAAAAACTAAACAAGGAAATTGCAGCTAATAGTCATTAGCATAAAATAATAGGGCATTGCCGATGGCAATGCCCTTTTTAACTATTTATTCTTCTTTAAACTCAGGCCGATGCGGTTTCGTTGTTCGTCAATACTGATAATGATTGGTTCTATAACATCGCCAACACTTACTACATCAAGCGGATGACGAAAATGTTTGTTGCTGAGCTCGGAGCGGTGAATAAGACCACTGACTTTTAAACCAATATCAACGAAAACACCAAAATCGACGACATTTTGCACGGTGCCTTTAACAACAGAGCCTATTTCCAACTCGGACAATTTTGTCACTTTTTTGCGGGGAATTGGTGCTGGTGCATCTTCCCTGGGATC
>JBFWIF010000124.1:0-4626 GCA_050256135.1 Acidaminococcaceae bacterium
CATGTCAGCTCTCAGGCTGGTCACGCTGATTTACGCGGAATCCTTCGAGAAATTAAAATCTGCGATCATCTGCGCTATCTGCGGGAGACCGAAAAAATGTTTTCATTTTCCCACGGACCTGTCAGCTCTCAGGCTGGTCACGCTGATTTGCGCTGAATCCTTCGAGAAATTAAAATCTGCGATCATCTGCGCTATCTGCGGGAGAAAAAAATGTTTCAATTCAGTGATGGATCTTCCGGTAATTTGAGCCATTATTCGTTGGGCTTATCCTTGTATCTGACATTGATTAAATGAAATGGTCTGAAGAATTTCCCGCGGATTTCGCTGATTAACGCGGATTCTTTAGCAAATACAATCTGCGCTGATCTGCGCTATCTGCGGGAGACCGAAAAAATGTTATCATTTTCCCACGGACCTGTCAGCTCTCAGGCTGGTCACGCTGATTTACGCGGAATCCTTCGAGAAATTAAAATCTGCGCTGATCTGCGCTATCTGCGGGAGAAAAAAAACATTTCAATTCAGTGATGGATCTTCTGGTAATTTGAGCCATTTTTCATAGGGACTGCCCATGCGTCTGACAAAATGACGCCACATCAGGTAGGAGCGGGTGTTGAATAAACCATTAGCTGTTGCATTTGAAACAAGCCACGAATTGCGTTCCAGCTCGCTGTTCAGCTGGCCGGCATCCCATCCGGAATAGCCCAGATAAAACCTGATTTGATGCGGTTTCAGATGTCCGGTCTCCATCATCGCGCGCACCGTTTCGATGTCGCCACCCCAATACAGACCATCTATAATGGGTTCGCTCTGCGGGATCAGCTCGCCCAACTGATGAATATAAAACAAATTGTTTTGTTGCACCGGGCCACCCAGGTAAACAGGTGCATCAAATTCAGGGAAACCCTGCACCACTTCGTTCAGCGTACGCCCGATCACCTTGTTCATAATCACACCAAAGCTGCCTTCATCCTGAGCATGTTCAACCAAAAGCACCACTGATCGGCCAAAATAGAAATCGTGCATCAAGGGCTCCGAAATCAGGATTTTACCTTTTTGAGGACTGAGCTTGTTCGACTGAATATGAAGTAGCTTATCAATGTTCATGGGCAGCTTTTTTTTAGTTTTGCAATTGGATGCCTGCAATTCTTTATTTTTACACACTGAATCAAAAAATATACCATAGCTTGAAAAGTGCTGTTCAACAACAAAAGTTTTTTCAATTACGCGAAAAATATCCTTATTTCGTTTTCCAAAGCTACCAAATTAAGCGAACTAATGGGAGCTTAAAGCTGATTTTTAACTTTAATTTAGCTGACACCTTTCATTTTAGTCCTGAGATAGAGATCCCGTTTCGCAGTTTTTATGACTGGAATCTTCCGGAAGCGAGCCTGCAAAACCTGGCTTTTCATATTGGCATGATCGAATTGATCAGCTATTGGAAGCTTAGTTGTGCGCCCCGGGTGATCATCCGGCCACATCAACTGACAGAGGTTCAGTTGAAATTTTGGAAAGAGCTGTATTATCAGGGGTTGGGTGAATTTTTTTACCTGAACAACATAAAAGTTTCTCAAGACGATTTCATGCAAATAAAATCTGATGGCTCAGTTTTGAAAGCTATTGAAACAACCTTTTCCGAAGGAGTTCTCCTGCCTGTAGGAGGTGGAAAAGATTCGGTGGTTAGTCTGGAGCTGCTCAAAAGCGAAAAGCAGCTGATTCCGTTGATGGTCAACCCTGGTCCGGCAAGTTTGCGATGTGCAGCTGTGGCTGGCTTTGGGGAAGAGCAGTCGGCCATTGTGAAACGCAGCCTCGATCCGCTGATGCTGGCACTCAATCAGCAAGGCTTCCTGAACGGGCACACGCCTTTTTCGGCTCTGCTGGCTTTTGTGTCATTGTTGGTTTCGGCCGGGACAGGCTTTCGGAATATTGCTCTTTCAAACGAATCCAGTGCCAGCGAAGCTACGGTTCCTGATACGCAAATCAACCATCAATACAGTAAATCCATTGATTTTGAGCAGGACTTCAGGAATTATGTAAGTGCATTCATCCATCCGCAGATGAATTATTTCAGCTTGCTGCGCCCACTCAACGAATTGCAGATTGCCGAGCGATTCAGTCGGCACTTAGCTTATCATCCGGCTTTCAGAAGCTGTAACGCAGGAAGCAAAACCGACAGCTGGTGTGGCAAATGTCCTAAATGCCTGTTTACCTGGATTGTGCTTTCATCTTTTTTAAGGACAGAGGAATTGGAAGCAATTTTTGGAAAGCGAATGCAAGACGACAGTAAGCTTTTGGGGCTGTTGGAATCGCTGGCCGGACAAACAGCATTAAAACCCTTTGAATGCGTGGGGACGGTAGATGAAGTGCAGGCCGTGCTGGCTCTGCATCATACCAGGAATGAAGAATTTGCAAGATCACCTTTGTTAAAGCATTATTTTGATAAACATCCCAATCAACCCTCGGGTGAACATTATCTAAAGCTATTATTAGAAGAGCGAAATCAATTGCATTTTGTGCCTCAAAAATGGATTAATAAGCTGGAGGATCGGCCGTGATAAAAGGGATTACAGAAGCTATGAAAGGCAAAAAGCTGTTGATTGCCGGATTTGGAAAAGAAGGCCGGTCGAGCCTGCGTTTTGTACGCGAGAATCTGCCGCAAGCTGATGTGACCATTGCCGATCATAATGCCATGCTGCAGACAGAAATCACAGAAAACTTTCCTGATGTTAGTTTCCTGGGGGGACCAAAATGTCTTGACAAGCTGGATGAATTTGATCTGGTGCTGAAATCGCCAGGGATGAAGCTGCCGGATAAGATTGACAAGACAGTTCAAATCAGTTCGCAAACCGATCTTTTTTTGGCTGCCTTTCACAAGCAGATCATCGGTATAACGGGCACCAAAGGCAAGAGCACCACCTCGCATCTGATTTATCATTTGTTGCGTGAAGCGGGCAGAAAGGCTGTGCTGGTCGGGAATATGGGGACACCCTGCTTTGACAGTATTCCGGATTTGAAGCCTGACACCCTTATCGTGTTTGAACTCTCGGCTCACCAGCTGCAATATGTGCGTCATAGTCCGCATGTGGCTTTGCTACTTAATGTCTTTGAGGAACATCTGGATTATTTCGGGAATCTGACAGCTTATCGAAATGCAAAGTTGAACATCCTGCGCTATGCTGCTACAAGCGATTATGCATTGGCTGATATCCGGTTGAAAGCCTTTGTATCAGACACAGGGGCATGGGTGCATTTCGTTGATCCTGATCTGCCTTCTGATGACCAGCCACTGCCAATAAGCCTGCCTGGCAGCCATAACCAGTTTAATGCTGCCATGGCCATGTATGCTGTTGAAAAGTTTGGTGTGAGCCGCGAGGAATCGCTACATTCACTGGCCGGTTTCGAAGGTTTGCCGCATCGTCTGCAGCTTGTTGGTCCATATGATGGGGTGCGTTATGTGAACGACAGCATCGCCACCGTGCCTGAAGCCACGATCGCTGCCCTGCAAGCCTGGCCACAAACCAATTACCTGATCCTGGGAGGTTTCGACCGTGGAATCAACTACAAGCAGCTGATCGAATATCTTATTGATAGTCCTCCTGAGATGATCTTTTTTACCGGAGTAGCCGGCAAACGTATTGTTGAAGGCTTGCAAGAACGCAACTACAGTGCAACTATGCATCCTTTTGAAGAGCTGGAAGAGGTGTTTGATTACCTGAAATTGCACGCAGAAGCCGGGCAGGTCTGCCTGCTTTCGCCGGCAGCGGCCAGCTATGACAAGTACCAGAATTTCGAGCAGCGTGGGGAAAAGTTTCTGGAACTGGCAAAGGGCATCATGGCTCGATGACCTTAGGTCAAATGTCTGAAGGTCGGCATCTCGGCTGCGCTCGATGACCCTAGGTTTGACAGTCAAAAGTCAAAAGTAAGAAGTAAGATGGTGAAAGGGGCGTAGCCCTGCCATCTTCATAGAAAAAATTATGAGTATTTCCGATAAGGGGGGGCTAATTGCCATCCGTTGTCAGAATGAATAAATAGCCAATAATTAAGTCTAATAACGTAAAACCAAAAAAATGAAAACAAATTCAACATTCAGTAAGCTTTTCTCACAGATGCTAATTGCTGTGTGCTTATTCATTTTAAGTGCTGAAATACGGGCTCAAAAACTGAATAATTCAGCCTTAAAAAGCTTTGAGATCACTATTGAAATGACTGATAAGGGACTAAAAATGCACAGTTCTGAGGGAAGTGCCTGGATAGATCTCAGCTTCAGTCTTACTGCTGACAAGCCACAAGCGATTGATGAATATGGCATGACAAGTGTTGGGCAGGTAAATTCTGAAAAAGACCCCAAACTAGCGGATTACTTATTTACCATTACCGATACGAAAGATGGTATTACCCTAGCTGGTATTGAAGGAACAGCCTGGAAAGTCTTAAATTTCACGCTTTCTGATAATGGAAAACAAACAATTAACCAGTTTGGAATGACTGATTAGATTTTGATATCTTCCATAGAACAGCAAGTGGACAAAAAATGGTTAGTCTTATCCTTAGCTTCACCCATTTGCACAACTTGCTGTGTTCCAAACCAACAAAGCCACTCTTCGCTGGTGCATTCCGGCTTTCAGGGAT
>JBFWIF010000125.1:0-4409 GCA_050256135.1 Acidaminococcaceae bacterium
GCGCTAAATTATTGGAAACTAAGCAATTTAGACTTAGACGAAAAGCTGGGAAACCTGAGTGGAGGCCAAACGACAAAAGTTTTTTTGGCAGGCATAGGTATTCATCAGCCTTCGTTGGTTTTGTTGGACGAGCCCAGCAATCATCTGGACAGTGAAGGAAGGGAGCTTTTGTATGACTTTATTCGAAATGCCAGGCAAGCACAGATTATTGTCAGTCACGACCGGAAATTGCTGAATCTTTTACACAGAACCTGCGAACTAAAAAAGAACGAAATCACAGTTTATGGCGGTAATTACGATTTTTATGTCAGTCAAAAACAAACAGAGACCGAAGCACTTACCCAGGATATTCGCAACAAAGAGAAAGCCTTGAAAAAGGCCAAAGAAAAGGAACAACAAACCATCGAACGTAAGCAAAAATCAACTGTGCGGGTTAAAAAGAAAGCCGTGAAACTGGGTCTTCCGAAGATCGCAATCAACACCTTGAAAAATAGTGCAGAAAGAAGCACTGCCAGGATTGCAGAGGTTCATGCCGGGAAAATCGGAAACGTCAGGTCGGAGCTTCAGAGCCTGCGTGCCGGTCTTTCGGCGGCAGATCAGATGAAATTCAATTTCGAAAGTTCCGGACTTCACAAGGGCAAGAAACTCTTGATTGCAGACCAGATCAATTATGGTTATGAACAGCAGGAATATCTCTGGAAGGAAAATATAAACCTACAAATCGTGAGTGGGGAAAGAATTGCCATTCAAGGGCCAAACGGATCCGGAAAAACCACACTGATCAAATTGATCCTGGGTACCCTGGAACCTAAAACCGGACAGCTTTTTCGGACAACAGGCAATTCGGTTTACATCGACCAGAATTACGCACTCATTAATGCTGATCTGAAGGTTTACGAGCAGGCGCAATTATTCAATACCGCCGCATTGCACGAACACCAGATAAAAACCAATCTGAACAGGTATTTGTTTGCGAAAGATGATTGGGACAAATCGTGCGCTGTTTTGAGTGGTGGCGAAAGGATGAGATTGATGTTGTGCTGCCTTAGTTTGAGCAATCAGACTCCGGATATGATTGTGCTTGACGAACCGACCAATAATCTCGACATCCAGAACATAGAAATACTAACCGGGGTGATAAAAGATTATCAGGGAACTTTGCTGGTTGTTTCGCATGATACTGTCTTTTTAGAACAGATCAATATCGGGCGAATTTTCCGGCTTTGATGACGAACCTCAACAAACAAGGAAGCCCTGTTTGCAGGCCATAAAGATTGATTGACCTGCGCTTTCGAAAACAGAATCTTTGATAAATCTGCACTTGTTTGAAGCCTTGCATTGATTTTTTTTACTTTTAGGCCTTAGAATACACTTTAGCCAATTAATGATTAAAGGCTTACAGCCAATAGGTAAAAAGATAAAGAAAGTATGAAATACGAAGACAATCCCAGGAGCATAAAATTTCACGTAAAAAAATATTTACTTGCAAACAGAAGATTTTTCGAAGGAAAGAAAGTTGTGGATTTTCCGGCAGGAAACGGAGTGACTTCCAGAATTTTAAAAGACATAGGTGCAGTGCCAATACCATTGGATTTATTTCCTGAGTATTTTGAGGTAGAAGGCCTGAGCTGTGAAAGGGCTAATATCAGAGAAGGGCTTCCATTAGAGGGTAGTTCTGTTGATGCTTTGATTTGTCAGGAAGGGATAGAACATTTTAGCGATCAGTATGGCGCAATGAAAGAATTTAGCAGGGTGCTCAAAATCAACGGGACCTTGTTAATAACGACCCCAAATTATTCCAATATTCGGGCCCGCCTGAGTTATTTTTTATCAGAAAGTGAAAGGTTTAATTCAACTATGCCACCCAATGAATTGGACAGCATTTGGATGTCGAAACAGGAGATTACTAATGAAATTTATTTCGGACATATCTTTTTAATTGGCATTCAAAAGCTGCGGGTGCTGGCAAAGCTTTCAGGTTTCAAAATAAAGAAATATCATTTCACACGAATTAAATCCACTTCTTTGATACTGTTGCCATTTTTTTATCCATTCATTTTGCTTTCCAATTGGATTGCCTACCAAAAAAACTTACGAAAGAACAAGGATTATAGCAAAGAGATAAAAAAAGAGGTTTACGGCGAAATATTTAGGTTAGGCATCAATCCAAGGGTGTTGGTAGGCGGGAATTTAATGATTGAATTTGAGAAAGAGCAGGATTTTAGCACTGTGGCTCAGGGATTAAGAAGCAGGCATAAAGAATTTGGAACAACTTAGTTTTGTGATTGATTCATCTGTTAACTAAATATTTAGTGGATGAATTTAATTTCATTTGGAATTATTTTGGACTTTTCTTGACCAATAGCATAATCTTCTGTACTTTTGGACAAAATTTGACCAATGAGTGAGCAAAAGCTGTACAAGACTTTTGGCGAACATCTCCGCATTATCAGGGAAAAGGCTGGTCTTACCCTCAAAGAAGTAGCAGCGTATATAGAGATTGATATTTCTTTACTGGCAAAAATTGAGCGTAATGAGAGGCAACCGACAAAAATTCTCATTAAAAACATTGCCCATTTCTTTAAGATGGACGAAAAGGAGCTTTTTAATGAATTTTTAAGTGACCAAATTGCGTACAGAATAATAGAGGAGGATGCGGATGTGAGAGTTTTAAAAGTAGCAGAAGAAAAAATTAAATACGGAATTACTAAACATAAATAACATGCCAGAATTATTAACAATCAAAGAAGCAAGCCAATGGGCTACTGAATATTTAGACAAAAATGTTACGACTTCTAATATTTCTTATTTAATACAATACGGTAGAGTCCGGAAAATTGGTGATAATGGGGCAACACAGGTGTTAAAAGAGGATTTGGTAGAGTATTATAAAGGATTTAAAAAATCCAGGCAAGAAGAATGGAAAGAAAAACTTGGGAAGGATTTAAATTGGGCCTTATCCTTCGATCAGTACAAGGAATCTGAAACAACAAAACATGTTCATAGACTTCATCCTTACAAAGGAAAATTTATCCCACAGCTTGTCGAATATTTCTTGGATGACCATAAAGATAGCTTTAAAAAAGAAGTTTATTTCAATCCAGGCGACATTGTTATGGATCCTTTCTCTGGCAGTGGAACAACAATGGTTCAAGCTTGCGAATTAGGCATACATGCTATTGGTGTTGATGTTTCAGCCTTTAATACAATGATTGGAAATTGTAAGGTTGAAAAATATAACCTTGTCGATGTTCAAACAGAAATAAATAGAATTTCACTAGCACTGAGCAGGCTTATTGCTGATTCAAATGCTGTAGAATTTGAGGATAAACTACTTCAGGAGCTATATGAGTTTAATATTAAATATTTTCCTGTGCCCGAATACAAGTATAAGGTCAAGAGAAAAGAAATTGATGAAAAAGCTTACGGTGCCGAAAAAGAAAAAGAGTTCTTACCAGTTTTTAATGAGTTAGTTAGAAAATATAATATTAAACTTCGACAGGAGAGAGAATCTACATTTCTTGATAAATGGTATTCACAACATATCCGTGAAGAGATAGAGTTTGTACATAATGAGATCAAGAAAATCAGAAATCCTGAAACTAAGAGAATTATTAGCATTATTCTAAGTAGGACAATTAGGAGTTGCCGGGCTACAACACATGCTGATTTAGCCACCTTATTTGAACCAGTCACAGCAACGTATTATTGTAGTAAACACGGAAAAATATGTAAACCACTGTTTTCGATACTGAAATGGTGGAACACCTATTCAAAAGACACAATTAAGCGGCTTGTACAATATAACAAACTAAGGAAAGATACATTTCATACTTGTTTAACTGGTGATAGCAGGAATATAGATATAATAGTTCAACTTCAAGAAATTAATCCTGAATTTGCTGAATTAATTAAAAAACAAAAAATTAAAGGAATTTTTTCATCACCCCCTTATGTTGGATTAATAGATTATCATGAGCAACACGCTTATGCATATGATCTTTTTGGTTTTCAAAGACAAGACGAGCTAGAAATTGGCCCGCTTTATAAAGGACAGGGAAGAGAAGCCAAAAAAAGTTATATTAAAGGTCTTAGTGATGTTTTGAATAACTCAAAGAAATATCTCGTTGACGATTATGATATTTTTCTTGTGGCAAATGACAAATACAATATGTATCCGACAATTGCAGAAAATGCCGGAATGCAAATCGTTAATCAATATAAACGACCTGTATTAAACCGAACTGAAAAAGATAAAGGTGCTTATTCTGAGATAATTTTTCATCTTAAAAATAAATAGTATGAAGAAGTTTGAAATACAGTATGTAAGCAGGTATTATGAAGAAAAAAATTACTATACAGAAATAATATCCGCAAAAACAGAAGCTAACGCATTAAAAAAATTTGCA
>JBFWIF010000126.1:0-4366 GCA_050256135.1 Acidaminococcaceae bacterium
AGCTTCTTCACTGCCTTCGAATAACATTTGCAGACCGACACAAATCCCCAAAAATGGCTTACCGCTTGTCAACGTTTCATTAATGACAGGTACAAGCCCATATTTTTCAAGATTTTTCATACAATCACCGAAAGCACCAACGCCCGGCAGGATTACCTTATCAGCCATGGCTACTTTTGCGGCATCAGAAGTGACTTCCACGTCAGCACCTACATATTTCATGGCTTTATTTATACTATGCAGATTGCCCATGCCGTAATCAATTATTACTATTTTTTCGCTCATAATTTCCCCTTGCTGCTCATAACTCCCTTAACACGAGCGTCAATTGCGACCGCCTCCGCTAGTGCTCTGGCAAAAGCTTTGAAGATAGCTTCTATAATATGATGCGTGTTTTGTCCGTAAAGCAGACGCACATGCAAAGTCAGGCCACTTTCTGCCGAAACTGCTCTGAAAAATTCTTCAATCATTTCAGTTTCCAGATTACCCAAAACAACTTTGGGTATTTCTGCCCGCCAAACAAGCATTGGGCGTCCGCTGAAGTCAAGAGCAACATGTGCCAACGCTTCATCCATTGGCAAAAAGCAATTACCATAACGGTGGATACCTGTTTTATCGCCAATAGCTTGCTTCAAAGCTTGTCCCAATACAATGCCGCAATCCTCAACTGTATGATGCGAGTCGACCTCCAAGTCGCCGCTTGCCTTAACGCTAAGATCAAGGAAAGCATGTTTGGCAAGAAGCACAAGCATGTGATCAAGGAAACCTATGCCAGTAGCAATTTCCGCCTTTCCTTCACCATCAAGGTTCAAACTAAGCTCTATAGTGGTTTCCAGTGTCTGACGTTCGATTTCAGCCATTCTCATAATTAAACTCCTCCTGCGCTTTCGCAAACCTCTTTAATCGTTCCCAGGATTATCATATTTTCTTCAGGAGTACCTAGTGTCAAACGAATGCATCCTTCTAAAGCTGGATTTCTTGTAAAATCGCGGGCCAGAATTTTCTTGTTCGCTAAAAATCTGAATACTGTTTGTCCTGCAAGTTTTCGTGCCGTGCCTGACTCAGCTACCAATCCCTCATTCTCGCCAAATTTACTGAGCTTAACCGCCAGTTCTGGCTGCGCTGCAAACATTAAGAAATTAGTTGCCGAATTCCAGACTTTAAAACCGATTTCCGACAATGCTGTCCGCATTTTTTCTCTTTCGGCAATAATCTGATTGGTCCGTTCAACGAATAGCTGTTTGTTCTTGTAAACTATTTCTGCCGTGAGCAAAGAAAATGCATTAACGTGATACGGCAAAAGCACCTTGCCTAGGATCGTTAACATATTGCTGCTGCCCACTCCATAGCCTACACGCATCGAAGCCAGTCCATAAGCCTTGGAAAAAGTACGTAAACAGATAAAATTATCATATTTCGCTAGCAGTGTCATCGTGGAACCGGCAAAATCGGCCTCATACCCGCCGGCAAATTCCATATAGGCCTCATCCATGATTACCGGGCAATCTACGTTCGCCAGGATCTTCTCCATCTGCAAAAGAGAATTATAATTGCCAGTTGGATTGTTCGGATTACAAACAATCAACAAAGCAGGTTTTTCGTTTTTACAGAAAGCAATCACAGCTTCCGCATCAATATAACCATCTTCATCTAAATTATAAGGCAGAGACATACTGTCGGAAAGTTTAGTGTAAACCCCGTACATAGAGAATGAAGGATAAGGGAAAGCAATCTTGCGTCCGCTGCCACCAAAAGCATAGCAGGCCATCTGCAAAAGCTCGCTGGACCCGTTGCCAACCTGTACATTTGCTTCAGGCACGCCAAAATCCGCAGCAATCAGCCGACAGAGTCCTTCAGCCTTCATTGGAGGATAGCGGTTAAATGCAAACTCTTCAGCAGCCTCAGCAATCTCTTTCTGTACCAATGCCGGCAGATTCCAGTTGCACTCATTAGCGTTAACTATGATATCGGCATCTATATGTTCGACCGTATATTCTTCAATTTCTTCCAGACCATTACGTGCTTTGAACGCAGTCATCTGCTTACTCCTTTCCTACGCGAACTCTGATGGCATTAGCGTGGGCTCTTAGGCCCTCTGCCTCAGCCATCTCGATTATATCTTCACTTACAGCGGCCAAAGCTTGTGCTGTATAAGCAATAATACTGGTTTTTTTCATAAAGGTTTCTACATTAAGCACCGAATAGAATTTTGCTGTACCACCAGTCGGCAGGACATGGTTCGGTCCGGCATAGTAATCACCAAGCGGCTCCGGTGAATAGGCTCCGAGGAAAATTGCTCCGGCGTTTCTAATAAAAGGTAAAAGCGCAAAAGGTTCTTTGGTAATAACTTCCAGATGCTCAGGTGCTGACAAATTCGCCATTTCAATAACCGTTTCCATATCTTTGGCAACAATTATTTTTCCTTGATTAGTCAGAGACAAAGCAGCAATTTCAGCACGCGGCAGTTTTGCCAGCTGCAGGTCAAGATGTTTTATGGTTGCCTCTGCCGTCAGAAAATCATCCGTTACCAAAATGGCGCTAGCCAGCGGATCATGTTCCGCCTGTCCCAAAAGATCGGCCGCCAGATAGGCTGGCTCTGCCGTTTCATCCGCGATAATCAATATTTCGCTCGGACCGGCCAGCATATCAATGTCGCAGTGACCATAAACAGCCTTTTTCGCTAAAGTAACGAAGATATTGCCGGGGCCGGTTATCTTTTCAACCTTTGGCACGCTTTCCGTACCAAAAGCAAGCGCAGCGACGGCCTGTGCACCGCCCATTTTATAGATTTCCGTGATACCAATTTCCGCAGCCGTTGCCAGTACATACGGATTGACCTTGCCATCCTGTCCAGGTGGTACAGCCATCACGATGCGCTGTACACCAGCGACTTTCGCTGGCACAGCGTTCATTATTACTGAAGAAGGATACGAGGCTGTACCACCCGGCACATAAATGCCGACAGAATCAACCGGTGTTACCTTTTGCCCCAGCATCGAACCGAATTCCCGGTTGGTCAGCCAGGATTTCGGCATTTGTTCTTCGTGAAATTTTTTGACGTTAGTAATAGCCCTTTTGATAGCAGCCATTGTAGAAGGTTTGACAACTGCCTGCGCAGTCGCAAACTCCTCTTCGGTTACCTTTAAAGAAAAAGTAGCCAGGTCAGCCTTGTCCAAAAGGCTTGTATAATATAATAATTTCTCATCGCCTGCCATACGCACATCGGCAACTATCTTATCTACAACTTGGGCAGCAGTAAGTGGTTCACCGAACATAGCAGTAACGCCAGCCTGCACTCTGGGAGATAATGTGCATTCATCAAAAGCCGTTTTTTTCATCAGCTGCGCAATTTCGCGGGCCGTCATCTTTCTCGCATCAATGATATTCATAACACATTCTCCTCATCCACAATAGCCCTTAAATCGGTTACTAGTTTATTCAACCGATCAAACTTCAATTTGAAGCTGACCCTATTGGCAATCAACCGTGCCGTAGCAGTATAAATGGAAGCAACTTCCACCAGCTTGTTTTCCTTAAGCGTACGACCGGTTTCTACGATGTCAACAATCAACTCTGATAAGCCAACCATTGGCGCCAGTTCGATAGAACCGTTCAGTTTGATTATTTCGGTCTGAATACCGAGTCCTAAAAAATAAGACTTCGCACAATTCGGATATTTGGTTGCCACACGTAAATGCGCATAGTCTGATAAATTTGGCTTCCGCATATGTTCCGGCACTGCAAGCATCAAGCGGCAGCGTCCATACTTCAAATCCAGAAGTTCATAAACATTCTTTTGTTCTTCCAATAAAACGTCCTTACCAATAATACCGATATCAGCTGCGCCATACTCTACATAAGTCGGCAAATCTACTGTCTTCGTTATGATAAAGCGAACTTTACTTTCTTCATTAGTAATGACTAATTTGCGGGAATCCTCCGTTACATTGTCAGCACTGTAGCCAACACGTGCCAGAAGGTCGACACTCTTATCAAACAGTTTTCCTTTAGGCAGGGCAATTGTTATATAATCCATTTGTGCACTTCCTTTATTACGTTAAAGTATTAACATATTACCATGGTTGTAATAAAATGTCAAACTTTTATTCAATAAAGATTAATTACGACGAGTAACTTTGGTTATTTTTTCAAGAGAAGTGTTAAAGAGTTCCTCTGGCCGCTTCCACACGCGACAAATCGCCTGCAAGCAGTCGGTCGCTGATGTGCAGCAGGCCCGTCACTTCTTCAGCCCTTCTCTTTCTTCGAACTCTTTAACAGTAACGAATTTCATTTTAATATCTAACTTTTGTGCTATATTTTGTATGCACTTGATGCTTCTTATTCAATAAAGATTAACTCTTTGCAG
>JBFWIF010000127.1:0-4119 GCA_050256135.1 Acidaminococcaceae bacterium
GTTGCGAACGGGAAGCTGGAAATTAGGTTAGAAGCCGTTACGGGAGCCCGACTGGGCACATCCGATGATCCGCCGGTGAATTTCGGGCCTTTTTATGATGGAGATGATTGGCTGTATGGAGATGATTATGGAAAGTGTGGATATATCGGTAACTCAGATGCCGCTGAAGAAATTCAAATAAAGTTAAGGGAAAGAATGATAGCTTGGCCCGAACCACCCAATGGTTTCAGGTGGCTTGTGCTTAACCCTTTCACCATTAATTTGGAAGGCGATGAGTTTAAGGATGAAAATGATGAAAACCTGATCTTTTATGTACCAAACTACACTGAGGATGATAAATGCCTGGATTCGACAAAAATGAATCTTCATTATTATAATGAAGAACAGGTCATTTACCAGTTGGTGCCACAGTTTTATAATGAATTTAGTGACCTTGAAGACTGGGCGTTTTTAGAATGTGATCTTATTGGTGAAAGCACCACTATTAATACGATTCCAACTATTAGACATAAAAATGAATTGGAATATGCAGAAAGAATATTAGTGCCTGTTTCTGAGCTTCCACTTCCTATTGACCTTAATGATGAGCTATAAGTTAAGCATTAAAATAATCAAATTGATTTTTGTTCTTGCATTGTGCCTGAACAGCTACGCTATTCATTTATTCGCTCAAAATTCCTTTGAGATCGGCTATCAAACTTTGGATGACGAATTATTATATGACGGCATTCTTGATAATTCCGGTTCTGTTGTCATTATTGGTTCTATAGGTGATTTTTTGGAAACTAATTATGATGGCATCGTTTTTAAGGTTTTTCCTGACGGGGATTATATCTACCGGCGTGTTGTGAAGCAGGATACTTCGTGTCAGTTCGGTAGCATTACCTTGTTGGATAACGGCAATTATATGATATTCGGCCGATATGCCGTTGGAGATACTTTGCAAATCAAAGACAGGATGCTGGTGTTGATTTTAAACCCTGAGCTTGAAACGGTTATGGAAAAGACATACCGTTTGAACAATGATTTTTATGTACTTTATGGCTTGGAAAATAACACACTGTTAGATGCTGACCGAAACATAGTTTATGCAAACGAACGATTGACTCCGCGAGGAGGCAATGATTATAATAGGGACTATTACTTCATGCGATTTAACCAACAGGGCGACACCTTGTTAACAAGGGGATATGAATCCTGGCCTAATGTCACAATTGGTTCACTACGTATGGTGCCGAATACAGATACCCTGATGGTGATAGGAAGAGGATATAACCAAAATGGATACCAGGAAATCTTGATTCTTGATCATGAGTTTAGTATTATTGAGAGCTTTGACATATCGCAGGATGGGAATCCTAGCGGAAAACAATATAGCGATGTATGGCTTAACGAAACCGAGTTCTTAATGACTCGAAACGGTATTACTGATAGCCGGAAAAGAGAGTACTATGCGACAGTGTCAAGACTAAACACTTCAGGCGAATTGCTACAGGAGCTGATACTTGACAGGCCTGATACGACTGAATACATTGCCTGGGACAAAAGCATGTCATACCGCAATGACAGCACCATATACATTGGCGTTAATCAATCCTATAATACGATATGGGAAGCGATACCCATGAAAAGTGTAGTATATGTTATCGATAAGGATATGAATTTGTTGGGTAGGAAAGACCTGGGCGGTGATACCAGTTATGAAATATTTAGTATGGAAGCCACTGAGGATGATGGTTGTATGCTTTTTGGCGCACGCTATGTAAATAGCTCAGCACCTGACAGGGATATATACATTTGGAAAGTCCTGCGCGAAGACTTTGAAATCATCACCCGATTGACGGATCAGCCCGCGATGGCATTGAACAGCGAGGCCTGGCCCAATCCGGCTGATGATGAGCTGCATATTAGACTGGATGGCCTGCCTACAGGCAGCAATTTCAGGCTGCAAATCTACAACACTGCCGGACAAAAGTTTTTTGACAAGGCACTCACCGCCACTGCCGGCAGTGTGCAGTGCAGCATAGGCGTATTGCCGGCCGGAAGTTATGTGTATCAACTGCAAACCGCCACCGGGCAAGCCGGTAGCGGCACTTTTATAAAACAATAACCCTTTAACCTTAAATTCAGTATTATGAAATTCAATGATTTTTACATTTTGTTTTTGATTGCTTTTGCGATCATAGCTATCAAGCCTGCCAATGCACAGAAGCAGACGAGTGCTTCTTCAATTGTTTATACAACCGGGCATAATTCAAGTCAAACCAAAAACCAAAGAGCGGATTACTGGATTGGAGGGTCGGATAATTCGATTTATTACCAAAACGGATTTGTCGGAATTGGCACTTCAAGTCCCGAGGCTAATTTGCATGTGCAAGGCAATATGAAAATGGGCAGCAATATTGGTACGGTGGGTACGAATGCATTTGCCGGGGGAGATGGTTCTACCGCCAGTGGCACAAATGCTTTTGCTTTTGGAGAAAACTCTAATGCCTCTGGTACAGATGCTGTTTCAATTGGATTCTGGTCAGAAGCAACATCTGACAAATCCTTTGCACTTGGCTTTTATAATCAATCAAATACTGCTTTTTCCTACTTGTTTGGACAATGGTTGAAATCCACGGTCAGTAGCAATATTACAATAGGTTTTGGTGCAGGTCAAAGTCCACTGGTAAACAATAAGCACAGGAGTTTAATGATGGGTATGAATAGCAATTTTCCAACGATATATATTGGCCCTTCAGATGGCATCGGCACCACCGGCCGTATCGGTATAGGCAATATGACGGATCCACAGGCCAAGCTGCATATTTATTCAGATGTGAATGAAGCAGCCACCTTAAAGCTGGAGCACCAACTCACCGGTACCAACCGCTATGCTGAAATCGGACTAGGTACGCACCGCATATATGCCGGAAATTTTGACAATATGGTGTTTGAAACGCCAGACTCAACCAAACATTTCGCTTTTGAGAATGGGAAAGTCGGTATTGGCACTTCAAGTCCCGAGGCTAATTTGCATGTGCAAGGCAATATGAATGTGGGCAACAACCCACATACAGGTAGCATTATTGGAGAGAATGCCTTTGTTGGGGGAGAAGAAAGTGAGGCTAGTGGCTTTAATTCATTTGCCTATGGTGATAGAGCAAAAGCAGCAAACACAGGAGCTTTTGCAGTTGGATTAAGGGCTGAGGCAAATGGTCGTTACTCTACTGCTATAGGACGTGGAAGTATGGCTAATCACGATAACGCAATCGCTTTGGGTTATGCTACAGAAGCATCAGCAACAAATACAATTGTAATTGGAAAACATGCTCGTGCATCTGTAAGTAATGCTTACATTATTGGAAGCGGTGTAGGGTTAAGCACTAGTATGTTAGTAAACGAAGTAGATCATTCACTCATTATTGGTTTTGAAAGCAATGTCCCCACATTTTTTGTAGGCCCTTCAGATGGCATCGGCACCACCGGCCGTATCGGTATAGGCAATGTGACCGAACCTCAGGCCAAGTTTCACATCCGGGCGGATGAGGAGGAAGATGCCAGCCTTAAGCTGGAAGCTTCAGCAGGCGGGCGGTCAATGGTTATCCTTTCCGAATCGCACGAAATGTCCTATGAAACCGATGAAAACCTGCATTTTCGCACGGCTCAGAATAAAGCCTTTGTGTTTCATCAGGGTGATATTTTTATCGAAGATATCCAGAGCGGCATCATTATGCGCTCACCCAACGGACAATGCTGGCGTGGCAGGGTGAACGATCAGGGTATGCTGGCCTTTGAACAAACTGAATGTCCAACAACAGGAACAGCACTACAGGAAGTTGGTGAAACAAAACATTTGATAAAGGTATTTCCTAATCCGGCATCAAATCGAATGGAAGTTGTCACCGAAGGCATTTCAGGGCCCTATACCCTGAGGCTTTTAGCAGCAACAGGAAACCTGATGCTTGAGCAGCAATCACATCTTACCCAAACGCAGCTCAATGTCCAGAACCTGCCTGCCGGAGCTTATATACTTATGCTCGTGCAGGATGAACAGCTAAAAGACAGCGTGAAGGTTTTGGTGGAGTGAGGAAGTTTTGGTTTTCAATCCTGAGGATTACGTTTACAGCAGTGCTG
>JBFWIF010000128.1:0-4069 GCA_050256135.1 Acidaminococcaceae bacterium
CTCATAGAGGCGGCATTATGAAAATGAACTTACATTTTAATTCAACCACCACAAATAAAAAAACTAAACTATGCAACGCTATATAAATCAACTCATTGAAGACCTGCACGAAATTGCTCAAATAAAAAACCAGACAGCCAACACTGAACCAGATCGCGATGATGAGGCATTGCTCAAACATTTCCAAGACATTGAAAACTATCTTCATGGCGAAGAAGTTCCCATTTCAGAAATCACCGGCATCTTGCCTGAGCAACTGCCACCTCCCGAAATGCTCAACGAATCACAACAGGCACAATTATCGGTTGAATTAGAGAACTTTTTAGAGAATTATACTTTTGCCCTTGATTTCCCTCACAACTATCCTAACCATTTGCGATATCCTTTTATCAGGAACTTCTGGACAGAAAAACACATCCCTATGCAGTGTGGTACCAGCCACATCGAATTTTGCGAATACGACGAAACAAATTGCCCATTCCAAGGCTATTGCAACTCATGTAATCAAATTGATATTGAAGACAATTACCTCGATAGTTATAGTTTCGAAGGCTCAAACGAAATGGAAATAGAGTAACCTCAACATTTATCTGCCATGAACATCACCGGAACACATTTCGCTTACTTTCAGATCTGCCATCGCAAACTCTGGTTGTTTAGCAACGGCATCAATATGGAACAATATTCAGAGCTGGTTGACGAAGGCAGACTGATTCACGAAACCAGCTATCAGCAGCGGCCAAACCGGTATGAAGAACTGGAAATTGATGGCATAAAAATCGATTATTACGATCCGGCCAAAAAATGCATCCATGAAATTAAAAAATCGGCAAGCCTGGAGCCAGCGCACGAATGGCAGCTCAAATATTACCTGTATGTGATGAAACGGCACGGTATTGAAGATGCTTTCGGAATCCTGGAATACCCGCGAACCCGTCAAACCAAAGAAGTATTGCTCAGCAGTCTTGATGAAGAAGCCATAGCCGAGATGATCTTTCAGATTAAAGAAATCATCCAAAGCGAACATTGTCCTGAAAAGCAAAAAATGAAAATCTGCAAAAAGTGTGCTTATCACGATTTCTGCTGGACAAACGAAAATACCGACAAACCATGAAGAAAACCTACTACCTGATGAACCCGGGTCGCCTGTCGCGAAAAGACAACACCCTTCGGTTTACACCTGTTGATGAAGATGGCAATGAAGGCCAGCCTCGTTACCTGCCTGTTGAAAATGTGGAAGAGTTCTATTGTTTTGGGTCGCTGGATGCCAACAGCAGCCTATACAACTTCTTAGGCAAAAACCAGATAGGGGTTCACTTTTTCGACTACTACGAAAACTACACAGGTTCTTTTATGCCACGCGAACACCTGCTGTCAGGAAAACTGCTCGTTAATCAGGTAAAACATCACCTGAGCAAAAGCAAACGCATAGAACTTGCACGCGCATTTATCAATGGTGCAGCGCACAATATTTTGAAAAACCTGATGTATTATCGCAATCGTGGCAAAGATCTGGATGATGCCATAGCTGACATCAAACTATACAGCCAGCAAATTGATGTTGTGCCAAATATCGAGAGCCTGATGGGCATCGAAGGAAATATACGGCAGCGCTATTACAGCGAATTCGATACTATTATTCAGCATTTCAGCATGGAAGGGCGCAGCAAACAACCGCCGCTCAACGAAGTAAATGCCCTGATTTCGTTTGGCAATATGATGTGCTATACCCAATGTCTGCGAGCCATACAGCAAACACAGCTTAATCCTACCATTAGCTATCTGCACACACCTGGCGAACGGCGTTTTAGTCTGGCACTCGATCTGGCCGAAATCTTTAAACCCATGCTCGTTGACCGGCTTATTTTTAGTATGCTTAATCGACGTGAATTAAAACCCGACGATTTTGATGCCAAAGTGAATGCTGTTGTGCTAAAAGAAAAAGGTAAAAAAGCCTTCGTCACCGGATTCGAACAACGCCTCAGCGAAACCATACAACACCGCAGCCTTGGCAAAAGCGTAAGCTACCGCTACCTCATCCGGCTCGAATGCTACAAACTCGTAAAACACCTCATGCAAATCGAAGACTACAAACCCTTCAAAATGTGGTGGTAAAAACCCATTAAATCATTAAATCATTCTCTCATTCAATCATTCTCTCATTCACTCATTCACTCATTCAATCATTCACTCATTCAATCATTCAATCATTAAAAACCCCTTAACATGACCGAAAAAGAACTATTCATAGAAAGAATGAAAATCCGGACAAAGCAATTTGCCATTGATACTATCAAATTCTGTGAATCACTTCCAAAAGGCAACACTTTCTATAGGATGGGAGATCAACTGCTAAGGTCAGCTACATCAGTCGGGGCAAACTACAGAGCAGCCTGCAGAGCAAGATCCAAAGCAGAATTTTTCAGTAAACTCTCCATTGTAGTTGAAGAAGGCGACGAATGTGGTTTCTGGCTCGAACTATTCATAGAATCCGGAAAACAAAACACTGAAGAAGCACACCGACTGCTTTCAGAAGCCAATGAAATAACATCAATCCTCGCAAAAGCCCGTAAAACCACCAGCAACAGATAGCCCATTCAATCATTCTCTCATTCAATCATTCTCTCATTCACTCATTCAATCATTCTCTCATTCAATCATTCTCTCATTCTCTCATTCAATCATTAAAAAAATGTACGTAATTTTGGTCTATGACATCGGACAGAAAAGAGTTGGTAAGATGCTAAAGCTTTGCCGCAAATACCTCAACTGGATACAAAACTCAGTATTTGAAGGAGAAATCAGCGAAGTAAAACTAAAAGAGTTAATTGCAAAGTCGAGGGGAATTATGGACAAGGACTATGACAGTTTGATCATATTTAAATCCCGGCAAGAGAAATGGCTTGAAAAACAGATCGTTGGAAAGGAAAAGAGTAGTTTGGATCAGATTATTTAATTGTCGCTGATCAAAATAAAGTGGTTAAAGAACAATAATTCTCAAGCAGAAACAAGCCTCCGTTCTTTGACATCCTGAAAATAAGCAACATAACAAATCTGTCAGTAAGCCGGCAAAAACATGGTATTGGATATTGACGCTAAAAAGCGCAGAAATTTGCTATTTTTGCAAAACTAAACTGTTGAAGAACAGTATTTTTTATTGTTTTTACCAACGGCTATCAATCGTACCAAACTGGAATTGAAACCGAGTAGAAGAAAACCTGTCTCTTTCATGCTTTTTACTATCAATCGTACCAAACTGGAATTGAAACCAAGGTCTGCTTCTGGTAGATTACTCAGATCATATTTCTATCAATCGTACCAAACTGGAATTGAAACGAGATTACCCGTTTGGTCACGAAATCCCATCTCTGCCTATCAATCGTACCAAACTGGAATTGAAACGTGATTCCAATTTCTTCCATATACCTCTGTTGAATCCCTATCAATCGTACCAAACTGGAATTGAAACTTAATTATTCTATGAAGCATTAATTTGCATAGAATTCTATCAATCGTACCAAACTGGAATTGAAACATCAAAGGTTGACCTTTGAAGTTTTGGCCGTGCGACTATCAATCGTACCAAACTGGAATTGAAACTGTACAGAGCTTGCCTTGTATTTGTATTCAGCAAATCTATCAATCGTACCAAACTGGAATTGAAACTAACTAAAGATTTAGTTTAAACATGTTAATTAAAAGCTATCAATCGTACCAAACTGGAATTGAAACAGCCTCAAATGATCTTCCCGACCGACTTGCTTGAGCACTATCAATCGTACCAAACTGGAATTGAAACCCGAGATATTCTGCTCGTTGGAGACGTGCGTCTCTCTATCAATCGTACCAAACAGGAATTGAAACACAGTATGTGACTTCATGGCTCAGATACAACGGCCAACTATCAATCGTACCAAACTGGAATTGAAACGTAATATTGTCCTGGAACATTCCACGCTTTAAACTCGCTATCAATCGTACCAAACTGGAATTGAAACAAAGTCACCTTATCTGCAAAGTCATTTACTACCTTACTATCAATCGTACCAAACTGGAATTGAAACTCAAT
>JBFWIF010000129.1:0-3987 GCA_050256135.1 Acidaminococcaceae bacterium
CGATGCTAAATTGAGCTAATGTTAAAGCAAAAAAACCTGCCGGCACAAGGCGGGCAGGTTTTTAAAGGTTTTACAAAACTTATCCTTTACTGGATGATGAGTTTTTTACTGAGTCGTGTTTTGCCTTCGAGGATGAGCTGATAGGTGCCAGCGGGCAGGTGGCTGAGGTTGAGCCTGAGCTGTCCGGAATTAGTTACGAGGTCTTTTTGACTGTAAACTACTACACCCTGAGCATCAAAAACGTTGAGGTTTAGGCGTTGCTGATCAGCTGAAGCCATTTCGATGCTGAAATGACCATCACCGGGATTGGGATAAACCTTGAGGGCGATGGCATCTCTTTCGTTAATTCCTGTGCAGTTGATAAATTCGATCAGCACTTCTTCGGAACGGCTCATACAACTTTGTTCGCTGATGAGTTCAACCCAGAAGCTTTGAACACCATAGCCAAATCCTGTTGTATCAGCCACAATGGTTTTTGTAGTTGCACCATTCGACCAGTTGTAAGCATAGCCTTCAATTCCGGCATCGAGGGTGAATTGCTCTCCGCCACAAAGCACCTGATTGCTGCCCAATTCGGCAACAGGAGGTAATTCGTTGACGGTAACAGTTGTTGTGTCGCTATTCACACATCCCAATTCTGAAGTGAGCTGCACCCAGATTTGATGTGTTCCAGCCCCGAGCGATTCTCCGCTGAGGTCGATAGTTGCACTGGTTTCTCCGTTCGACCAGAGGTAAGAGGCTCCTTCGTAAGTGGCGTCCAGCGAAAGATTTTCGTTAGCACAAAGCTGATAGCTTTCGCCTAATTCCACTGCTGGAATTTCACCAAAGGTGACCATCACAGTATCAGCGTTTTCACAGCCGTTTTCATTGATTACGTTTACCCAGATTTCGTGTGTGCCAAAACCGAGGGATTCAGCTGAAACAACCACTGCATCTGTTGTTTCGCCTGTTGACCATTCGAAAGCAACTCCTTCAGTGTTAGGGGTTAATTCCACTGTAGCGTCTCCGCAACGGCTTTGATCTTCACCCAGATTGGGTTGTGGCAGTGCAAAAACGGTTACTATGACTTCCTCGCCAGGAATGGTATCATTTTCGAAGGTTACGAAAGGCAGGTAAGTGTTAGTTGCTGTTGGGCTCACTTCCAGACTTTGTGTTTCGCTCAGCACTTCGCCATCCATATCGGTCCAGAAATAGCCAAAGTCTTCGCCGCCTTGTCCGGTGGCTTCTACAAATAAAGTACTGCTTTCGCCTTCGCAAAGCTCTGAAGGGTCGGCCTGAGCAGCGATCATAAGATCAGCCACTTTAAGGTGAACAGGAACTTCGAGTAAAAGGTTATCGGGGTCGTTATTTGTAATCTTGAGCTTGGCATAATAATCGCCAAGTTCCACATCCTGAGCATTGAAACCAACAGTGATAGTATCTGTTGCTCCCGGAGGAATCAGGCCGTTATTGGGTCCGTAGCTGAGCCAGCTAATTACATTGAGGGTGTAATCTTCTACTTCGCCATAGGTTGTAGCACCACAAGGACTAACTTCGCCAGTATAGGTAATACGGACGCGCATACGGGTTTCGCCGGAAGGTGAACCAATTGGTGGCTCAATCATAGCGGTATAAGGGCCATCTCCCGGAGTGCCGGAAACAGTTACAGGCTCATCATCAAACACGCCATTCTGATCCCAGTCGATCCAAACGCCACACTGATCACTGCTGTAAGGATTACCGTTGGTAACAGTAAGTAAAACAGGTTCGCCAGTGCGCACTTCAGTAGCCATATCGGTATAATCGGAATAGCCATCTTCGCCTGAGGCATTGTTGATGCTACCCATTTCAACCTTTGAGATGTATTCGTCTCCACCGCCTGAAGCATCGCAGTAATCGTTAATTTCACGTGGCAGGTCGATCACTTCGGAGCTGATGCTGTAGGTCATATCAAGTTGACCTACATTGGAGATTACCACCTGCTGGCTGGCAGTATTTCCGGGTTGCAGAATCTGGTAGAGACTGGCCGGCTCAACAGCAATATGGGCATCGCCCCATTGAACGCTGGTACGTGCGGCACCGCTTTCGCCATCTTCTTCGTAAGCAGCAGTGATGCTGTAGGTAAACACACCATAGTCGGGCAGCTGGTCGCTGTAAGTTTGATCTTCGGTGGTGCCGATCAGTTCGTTATCGCGGTAAATATTAAAATGCAGGAAGCCGGGTGCGTCTTCATATTCCCATGAAAGCTCGGTGATACCAGTTTCGAAAGGCACTTCGGCCACAAGATCAAACGGACGGCTGAGTGCGTTGGTTTCGTAAGGAGAGGTAAAGGTCATCAAATAACCCAGGCGGTTGTCGCCCCAAACGGGATAAACTTTGCCACCACGAGCTGAAATACCAAGATAGTCGCCCATATAACCACCTGCCAGTCCGGGAATTGGCGAAGGTGTAAAGGCAACATCAGAAACTTTGAAGTCTTCCCAGGTTTCTCCGGCATCAAAGCTGTTGGCGCAGAACACCTCACATTGATTACTGTTAACATCACGATCGCCATAATAAATCACGCTGAGGATACCATTTTCGGGATCGCAGGTAATCCATGGGAAGTAATGTTCTTTGCCTTCACCGTATGGGTTTTGGTTGATGCGAATGGGTTCAGTCCAGGTTTCACCCTGGTCAGTAGATTTGATCATATACACATCAATACCTTCATTTTGATTGATGCCTGGTGTGCCGATATTAGACCAAACCACATAAATTGTTCCGTTGTCGGGGCCACCTGAGATATCTACTGACATTACGGGGAAGCTGTTTACACGGTGGTTTTTACTTGTTTCGGTTGTACGAATACCCCGGATATCTTCGATGATACGGCTGGCATCTTCCCAGGTTTCACCACCATCAAAAGAGCGGGCAAATCCGAGAGCTCCTTCATCAGAAGGCCAGTTATTGTAAATAGCCCACACCGCATATACTTCGCCATTTGGGCCGGTATTTACGTTAACTCCCTGATTGTGGCTGCCTGCGTTAACGGCAGTACTGATTGGAATACGTGGAGTCCAGGTATCGCCATCATCAATGGAGCGTGAAACAACGATTTCGGAATCATAAGGGCCTCCAAAGTCAGACCAAACATTGTAAAGATTTCCTTCGTAGGGTGATACAGGGCTGTTATCCACCCAAAAGTGGTTTTTGTCGGCCAGTGAGCCGGGATTAGGAGCGATGGTACGAGCTGTCCAGGTTTCGCCCTGATCATCGGAATAGGCTACACCTTGTCCGCCGGGATTTGAGATATAGTTAACAAACCAACGGCCATCCAGGTTGATGGCAGTAGCGGGGTCGCCACTGTTGCTGCCTCCTGCACCCTGTACTTCACCCTGCCAGGTTTCGCCGGCATCGAATGAAAAGAAATCGTTGGCACCATAAAGTGATCCAACAGGGTTTTGGGTAGAGTTGTTGGATTGTAAAACGATGTCGGGATTGTTCGGGTCAACAAAGATTGAGTTTTCACTTTGAGTGGAGTTGACATCCGTTACCGGTACATCAGGTGAGTTGTCGTTTAAGACTGAGAAGGCATTAATTTTATTGCCTGTGTAAATTGCCTGTGCAGTCCTCATTTCGGGGTTCAGGGTGTAAAGGCCTTGCTCGGCCAGACGTTTGTAATAGCCGTTGTTGTCAACACGGGTATCGACCATGTTGCGGCGTTCACGTTCGCTTTTGCTGTCGTCGCTTATGACCCATTGCAGGCTTGCCGCAAGAAGAATCATACCAATAGTCAGCATTATGGTAAATGATTTTTTCATTTGTTGGTTAAATTATTGTGAATAATTGCCAAAAGTATGATTTTTTTTATTTAAAGGTAATTTCGAATAGGGAATGTTTTATTTTTTTGTTTTCCGGTATAATTTACATAAAAACGCTCAATCATTGGAATAATGCCGTCCCTATCTTTGTGCCATATGGCTTAGGGATAGATTTGCAATGTTTTTGTTTTTTGATAAATCCAGG
>JBFWIF010000130.1:0-3909 GCA_050256135.1 Acidaminococcaceae bacterium
TTAAGCAATAATAATTCTGTCTTTTGTTCATTATAAATTTTCTCTCGTTTTGTAAATGGATGTAAGTATTTGAATGTTTGGTATTCGTTGTAATGTGCTAAATCTTCATGCGCTTGTTTGTTACGAATATCACATTCAATCATTTCAAGAGAAAGCTCTGTATTATCTTCAATTAACGCATCAATCTCCTGCATGCGATGGTAAGTCTTTACACGATCATCATACAGGAGAATGCAAGTTTGAATATCACGGTTTGAATTGTTATCCCAATTTATTTGGGGGAATTCGTCGTACTTACTTTTTTTTTACCAGTTTGCTCTACAGGTTTTTGTTGTTCGGTTGGATTAACAGGTGGTTTATCGGTATCCTCTTTGAATATCAAATAATGTTTGTTAGAGATAGCTGTTTTAATAAAGTCTTCTTTTTTTAATCCTACAGCTGTTTTGATTATTGAAACGGCATCAATGCTATTCATTGGCCAACCTGTATGTTCACAAAATAATGCTTTTGCTTCATCAATTGAAGCGATTGTGTACGGGTCATATGAGGCTTTTGATTCAACTAATTCATTTGGACTGTATTCTACTCTAAACTTTTCGATTGTTTGAGGGGATACTTTATCAAGAAGAAGCATAATCATTTGACCATCGAGTCGGGCCCGGTTGAATTGATTAGCTTTTACTAAATCTCTATTTAACGGATGAGATGGAAAATAGTTGTTAAACAGTTTATAATCCGCATCGAAGTGAGACTCGCTTTTGAGGCGTAATATGTGATTGTTTTTTTCTAAAAATTTCATATTGAGTGGATTTAAAAAGGCACAGCTTTTTTAGTGCTGTGCCTTGGTTATTTACTTAATGATTTATCCGGCCACAGCCTCTGTTGGAGTATCTCCACTATAGAACCAGAAAGGTTCCGGACATTCGCCGCCTTTCATCTGAATGGTAGCTCCTTGCCAATTATCCTGGGCCCCTAAAGACTGGTAGGTTAACCGGAGACCACTGGAACATGGACTACCGCCAATAAACCTTTCTCCTGTTTGGCAGTTTTCCCATACACAGATAACATCTTCACCATTGATTTCGTACAGGTATGCCAACGTTTCTTTGGTGATACCTTCTACGCTTGCATTGATGTTGAGCTGACCTTGTGGGGCAACTTCTCCAACACTGGCTGCAAGGGGCTTGATGCTATTTTGCTGGCAATCCAGGTAATGCCATTTTTTACCTGCTAGCAATGGAACATTTGCAAGAGTAGCAGCTGCTGCTACCGGAAAATTATCTATGTCAACGTCCCTCATTAATGCAAGGTGGATACGGTACTTGATTGAAAGCACCTTGCTTGATTTGGGATTCATAGGTTGATTTACTAACATATTGGTATGAATTGATTTGGATTATTAAAAGCACCGGGATATTACCCGGTGCTATGAGGATATTACAGAGACAGTTTACGCGATTGCGTATGCCTTACGTTCAAGTTCCAGGAAGTTGCCGGTTGGACGAGTTTTCTTTACAGTTTCGCCGTCGATTGTTTCGGTGTAGTCTTCCAGTTCTGCATATAGTTTGATGTAATCGCCTACATTGGCAGGGCTCCATGCTGATGTTATTTTTGCAAACTTACCTGATTTTGCGATCGTGGTTTTGTTTGCTCCAGCATTACCACATACAATTTTATAAACGGTCTCAATTGAGGCGTTTTCAATATCTGTAATTGCTGTAGCTGCAGTGTTTTCTGCTGTTTCGAAAGTACTGTTAATGCGGCCATTAACCTTGGTTGCGTCGGCAGCAAGAACTGAGACTGGATAGTTTGTAAAGATATACTGATTTTCGCGGCCGGAAGAAGTTAGTAGGGCCAGTGTTTTGTACTGGATACCAGCCATCAATAAGCCAGAACCTTCTTTCCATCGAGAGCGAACTGTGATATCCTCGAAGTCTTGTTCGAAGTCGAACATGTGCATTTCGTTTGGCTTATCTTCGTAAAGCTCAATATTTCCAGGAGATGTGATCCACATTTTACAATTCCACATTGGCATGTTTGGAACCCAAACGATTGTTTCTGGAGAAACGTCTTGAAGGCCTTCTTTAACGCCAGTAAAATCGTTATCCTTACCATACTTTTCGCGGAACCAACGGGTATACCACTTTTTGTGTTTTGCATTAATGTGCAACTTAAGGCCTTCCATGGATGGAAGAATCTCTTCTACGCTATCCCACAATGTTTCGGCATATTCGCCGATGGTTGTTTCGTCGTATAGCCGCATGTCTTTGAACGGTAGAACTTTGAGTTCTTCTTCTACGCGTTCGATTGCACGAAGTGCACCGTCTGCACCTAGCATGGCAGGGTTTGCTACAACATCCTGTTGCGGAGTACGCACCCCTACAACACGACGACGGTTTTGTTCATCGATCAGGATTTTACCAAAATGAGACATGATCCATTCGATGAATGTCCATTTGATTGGGCTTGATCCTTCGCGGTTCATGTAGCCGATGTACTGCTTCTCAAGCTTGATCATGTCGGTAAACTTGAACTTGAACATCAAGTCGATTACCTGGTAAATTTCGGCAGTGAAAGAGGCTGAACCTTTGAAAATTCTACCGGAACGATGACCTTGAGAAAGTTCGCCAAAGTAAGCACCTGGGGATGTTGCTTTGTTTTGGATACCACTAACAAGAGGGAAGATATTCGTTACAGTAGGCAAGCTACGCAGGTAGGCAATTACCATATCTGTACGACGGGTTACAAATTCACCCAGTTTCCCGGTAACTTCGGAATAATCGATGATTGGTTCGCCGGCTGCCATTTGCTTGAAATCCAAAGCTGAAAGCTGGTTTGATTCATGCAATTGTTTAGCTCGATCGCGGAAGTTGCTTGCAAATTGTTTGAAGGCAGTGCGGAAGGCTTCTTTCTGATCTGAATTCAGGTCGTCTACTTCTACTTCCTTACGGGTAACAGTCAGGTCAGTCCACCAATTTCCACGGGCAAAGAGTTTATCTTCGATGCCGAACAAATGTGTAGGAGTGTGAGCTGTACGTCCCATAACCATTGCCATGGCACGTGCTGACATTTCGGTGGATGCACCAACAACTGCAATAGGTGTGCCATCTTCCGGTTTGTTTGCAAGCTGCTGGATAGTTTTTTGTTGTTTCTTAGCTGTTTTTGTCAGCGCTGTAACAGCTTGTTTTTGTGTAGTAGGTTTTGGTTCGCCTCCTTCAGGAACTTCTTCATCGTCTTCGTCGGTTTTTGTAGCTGCGATGATATCAAGAATTTCCTGTTGCATTTCTTGGGAAAGCTCCGGATCTTCTACGTCTTCGTCTGCTGCACGATCTTCCTCGAAGGTTACTCCGTGCACTTCTTTGTAATCAGATAAAAATGACTTCCAATCATCTGAAGTCATATTCTTTGATTTGATTTTGGACGTGAGGTTTAGTTTGTTGAGTATCTGTTCTACTCTTACTTGCCACTTTTTCATACGGTTGAATTTTAGTTGAATGAATAAATTGATTTTCTGTTGTCGCTGATCCTCTTGACTTCGGCTACGGCCTGATCGAGGTTCATGATTCGATCTACGAGGTTATATTTTACTGCATCGCGGGCATAAAATACTTTGCCTTCGATAATACCTTCAACGCCTAAATCAAGATTAGGCCTGTTTGCTTTAATAATGTTTTGGAAGTGAATGGCAAAAGGAGAGAGCTGCTCTTCAATTAGTCTTTTTGTATCACCTTCAATAGCTTCGCGGTACTCGAGGTTTTTGAATTTGCTTTCCGGAGGATATACCTCGACAGTTTTGATTCCATACTTTTCGTCTGATTTTGTGAAGTCCATAAATTTTGCCATTACACCAATGCTCCCAATTTCGCACATGGGATTAATGGCTCCAACGATATCGCAAAATGAGATAGC
>JBFWIF010000131.1:0-3710 GCA_050256135.1 Acidaminococcaceae bacterium
TTTTCATCCAAATCAGCGTACGATAAATCAGGAGCAATATTATAACCTGATTAAACAGTGTGTTAAGCTTTATAAAAACAATAACTAAGGTATAACTTTCAGTTCACGCCTAAGTATTACTTTTAAATTCAGATTCAAATCAAATTGCGTTCTTCAAAAAAATCTTTTATTTCATTTGCTTCATCTGGATCATCAATCGTACCATATGTTTTGCTCATAGCATAAACGTCTTCAAAAGTAATCCAGCCTAAATGCTTCGAGATTAAGTCCCATTCATCATCTTGGAGATTTCTGTGTGGTAATGCAGCTTTTAGCATGGATGAATTTTTATAGTCATTCATTTTATAGCAATAAAGCCTACTACGATCAGATCCCATTCTATTCAATGAAGTATTTGAACTTCCAAATATTTTTGTCCTAAAAACTTTTGGAGTTAAAAGTAAAAAGTAAAAATCCTGCAGACTGTCAACATATCCATGGCTGAGATTAACGTAATCTATACCACAATCAATATTTCTGGCTATCTGGTCTCGTACTGGATTGTAAAGGGTGTGATAGGAAATGTCTGAAAGAAATTTCGCCTCAATGAAAATACTTGTCTTTTTCCCATTAGATATCCCTTCAATCATCAGATCAAGGTTGGTGTTACCTTCAAACGAGGCTGTACCTTTATCAGCTTTTTCCTTCATTTTCTTTAACCGATCTGGGTAGAAATGAAGTTGATTGTTCAGCATTTCCTTTATTAAGAAATCCCTGTATTTTTTTATCTCTGGTAGCTTAGTCTCTAATACAACCTTGTGGACTTCAGTAAAATTGAATTGTTTTCTTTGAAAACCGCTGTTCAGTAACTCATTTATCGCAGCTAATCTGTCAGAAGTAATATTTTGCTGATCTCCGAAAATGGAATAACAAGCAACCAAAGTTAACCAAGGTTCATCATGGTTGATATGCTTAATCTTCCTATTAAATTCATTCTTCCACTTAACATTAGCAAAATAGCGATAGGTTTTTGTCTCAAAATCCCTAATTAAGGTTGTTGCAATCATAGAATAGGTTTTTATTATCTGACTCAGATTAAGAGTCTTAAATTAAACAACAAATTTAAAAAATATCCTGTTTGATTTTGTTTGTGCTTGTTCCCAGCGCTCGACATAGTCTGCGACTCTGTCGATCCAAGCATCTATCATCAAATCACCATCCCCCCCCATCATTCAACCTTAATTTCGCAAAAAACAAACTGAATATCATTCTCCTGATAATGCTCAGCCTCTTCAGATGTTATAAAACTTATAGTTTCATCCTCAACATCAAACACCTCAAAGATCAACGTCGTTTTTGAAACGATCAACCCATCGGAATAAAAATCAATAGCATCAATCTTTTCAAAACTGTCTAATCCCTCATTCTCCAGCACCTTAAAAATATCAGCCGGTTTCAAATAGACAGGTTTAATGTATTTTCTGTCATTGTATTCAAATTCAACAGCAAAGCACCCATCATACAATAAAATAAACTGCTCAATCTCAATTCTCCTATCGCCAATTAATTCAGCCATAATGCATAATTTTAAGTGTAGCTTGCGCTATTGAGTTTTCAGTACCCCATTAACGCAAAGCCAAAATTACCCACAACCTCCGCCAAAACATGTCGCTCAATCAAAACTAAAGCAAATACCCCCGGTTCACTAAGCGGTTTTTCAGGAAATCTAAGACAGAAAGGTCTTTACCTCTTGAGTTTATCGTCTCGAGAATCATGCCAATTTCGCTTTCAGCCTCTATGGGGTAAAATGAGAAATTCAGTTTACTGATTATGGAATAAAATAAATTTTCTAGATAGGGTCTGCTGAAAAACTCAGGATTATAAAAATATTGTTTCATTTTCAAAGGATTTGAAAAGAGGATTCAACGGACAAAACCGTCTTTGAAAAATTAACTTTGCTGCTGAAAAATGCTCAAGTCGATGAATCACATATTTTTCCCAGCTTGCTGAAAAACTTTTGTATTCTGAAAATATCCGCCATAGGAATCCCAGCCCGGCCAATTTGACCAGGTTGAGAACCAAAAGTATGCTTGCAATCCATGTTTCACTTGTCTCCATCAGCTTGGCTTTGATACGGTTTAGCCCGTAGCCTGTTTTAGCCTGACCAAACTTCCCCTCTATTGGATTGCGCTCGCCCGGACTTAGGTGAATTGGCACTGCCGGTGGTCTGCCAAGTGGCTTGGCTATGAGCCTGATGCCTTTT
The DNA here is from genome assembly GCA_050256135.1 of Acidaminococcaceae bacterium. Classification (GTDB taxonomy): domain Bacteria; phylum Bacillota; class Negativicutes; order Acidaminococcales; family Acidaminococcaceae; genus RZYP01. Next base: position 2,243 of record JBFWIF010000131.1, read on the forward strand.
TCTTTGAGCAAGGCTCTGTTGACTCGCGTACAATAAATCTTGTCGGCCAGTACTTCTTTTGGATAAAAACCAAATCTGCTGCGGTACTGTTCTATGTATTGCAGCATATGAACCCCTTCGTTGAAAGCTTCCCAGCTTAACTTGTCAAGGAAACTAATGCCATCTATCAGCGAGACTTGAATCTTAGCACCAAATTCTACTTTTGCCTGGCTTTTACCTCTTACTATTGGGCGCACATGAGGTTGATGAATGCTCACTATGCGGTTATCAATACTGTGTTTTTTCTGCTCGAACATCTTATTCTGCTGTTGATAAAGCGTTTGAATGACAAGCAGGTATTTGTAGTCTTTACTCTTTAGAGGAATGGTTGCATAGCTGTCTAAGAGCCTGTTTATGCTTCGGATATTTCGTTTGAGGAATCTTAGCTGTTCTCCTATCGCTTTTCGTATGATTTTGCGTGATTTGTTTCTGTTCTGCGCTACCTCCAAATATTTTTTACGGGCTTTCTGTCGGTATGACCGTGGCTTTTCTTTGTGGATAGTGATATCATACAACTGATCTATCAATTGCTCTGATTTTACTCTGGCATCCGAAAGTAAATCCAGATCTGTTGGATAGGCAATGTCTTGTGGGCATGCTGTTGCGTCCATAATCAATTTGCCTTTATTGCTACTGGATTGGTCATCATTATCAGATACATCGTCTTGGTCTTGGTCTTGCTCCTTTGGTGCTTGCTGTTGTGAATCATATCGTGCTTTTAGCGTTACGATTTGCTCGTTGATGGCGTTGACCAAATCCATTCCCAGACGTTTACGAAAAACTGTAAGCAGCGATGCATCAAAGGGTTCTTGATTGCTAAAACTGGCATAGCCCAAAAAGTATTGCATGTAGATGTTCTCTGATATCTGCGCAACTGTTTCTCTGTCGTCCAGGTTGCACAGGTGCTTGATGATGATCGAACCGATCAGCACACGTGGGCTAATGGGGTGTCGACCCGTAGGTGAATATCCTTTGTGTTTTTGATAGGTCTCGCAGACTTCGTCCCAGGGTATCAAATTGGCTAAAACGACCCAGCGATTACTGGGGTTGAGTGTCTGTTCAAATGGTGTCTCAAATCCTTCGATTGTTAGCTGTTTTGGACTCACATATTTGGGGCTGTCTGCACGCTTTTTGTACCTCTTTTGCATATTGTTTTGCGTTTAACTCTTCAAATATACGTATAATACGCTCAGAAACATGATGTTCATAGTTTTTCAGCAGGCCCTAGGTAAGCAATTTGAAGTCGTACGGGGTGAGATTCGGATGAGATTCGAGCATTTTTTTTCTGAAATCAGCCGAAAATTCGTTAATCTGACGTTCAAACAACTCCCAATTTTGATCAAGATTTATGTGCGATTGGATTGTTTTAACAGTGCGATGGAATGTTTCGACCGGAGCATTGCAATTAGCTTTTATTTCTTCGAGCATG
>JBFWIF010000132.1:0-3404 GCA_050256135.1 Acidaminococcaceae bacterium
AACTAGTTTTTAAGTAATATTCACAAAAATTCAACAAGATGAAAAAAGCTCTACTTATTATGAGTGCATTGCTAATTGCAGGAAGCAGCCTGCTTGCGCAAACCCTGAAACAAAGTGATCAAATTCGTTTTGAAAAGCGAATTAATCATGCCTTGACGATTGATCCGCTTAAACCATCCAGCGTTCCTTCTGCTCAACAGGATGAAGCTCCCATTGTACTTCCAACGAATAAAAACATAAACGTTGTTAATATTCTGGATATTGGAACCTCAGCTAATGCTTATGGATATTATGCCGGTACTCGCTCGATGGTGTGGTATGATAAAAATTTAAATGCAGTCGCCAATATTCATCGAATGGGTGGAGCCGGAGACCCGGGTGGTTACAGTGGCGATCTTGGTTTTGATTATTCACTTGATGGCGGAGAGAACTGGGCAAGTGATGTAGAAGTATATATAGCCGAAAACAATTCCGGAGGCGAGTACTATACTGATGCAGCCAGGTATCCTAGTTTAGGCATTTTTAATCCAAATCAAAGTGCTGATCCAAATGAATCCTGGATGGTTTTCTTTGCGCCAAACCTTGAAGGACCAAATGGAGGCTGGGGTGGTTATAGTTATGGCGTTGCCAATATGGGCGATCCATCTATCAGAACTAAAAACCTGCAATCCTCACCAACAGGGGTTTATCAGTCCTTGCCTTCCGGATTTGAAATTACTTCAGATGGTAAAATTTTTGTAACAGACCTAAATGATGATCTTACTGCCACTGTTTTTCAAAACAGCATTATAGTTGAAAAAGGAGAATGGTCAGATGTGGCAGAGGATATTGTTTATGAGCAAGAGTTGATTGACCATTTTACAGATGATGAACTTGGTAGTCCTACTGATGTAAAAATTGCATTTGGTGCTGATGGCCAAATTGGGTATATGACCGTTTTGTCAGATGATGGAAGTGCCGAAGCTATTAGTGGATTCAAAGGATTGTATCCTGTTATTTTTAAAACTACTGATGGCGGAATCAACTGGGATGATTTGGGTGGTATTCAGCTGGGAGGTCCTGAAGGTTTAGACGGTATCGTAAATGGATTGCTCACTGACGAACAAATTGCAGAGCTATACGAAGAACCGCTGCCAGAAAGAGTCGAAATTCCTTATACAACCGCTTTTGATCACGATATCATTGTGGATGCAAATGGAAATTTACATATTGCTGTTGTAATAGGTATTACTGCCGAAACAGCCTACTCTATTACTACAGGTATTCCTAACATCCTTGGAGCTTACGATATTTATACAACCGATGGTGGCGAAACCTGGCATGCTATTAAAATGGGTAGTCTGCTTCAGTTCCGTGGAACCTGGGGTGACATCAGTGATGATAATCGCATTCAGATTACTGCATCCGATGATCGTGAATTCATTTTTGTAAGCTGGAACGATTCTGACCTGGATGATGCAGAGGATAACAGCCGTCCAGATGTTTTTACTCGCGGTATGAGACCAAATCAATGGGGAACAGCTGATTTAACCTGTGTTGAAGGCAGCGCGGAGCCGACTAACGTAACCCTCTTTTCAGAAGGTATGTGGAATGCCACTTTTATCAGTGTTGCTGCAAACACACGTGAAGCAGATGGCAGGTATTATATCCCAATGGTTTACCAGGCATTACAGAATGGCAGTGATGTAGATCCTGTTCAATTCAAGTATATCAAGGACTTCTATTTTACGGATGCAGACTTTTGTATTGTTGGAAACGAAGAAATTACAGCAGTAAAAGGCTTGGAAGTTGGTCAAAACTTTCCTAATCCTTTCAGTAACGCAACTAATATTCAGTTAAGTTTAGCTAATGCAAGTAATGTTAGCCTTGAAGTTTATAACATCACTGGCCAGAAAGTTATGTCTATGGATTATGGCTACAAAACAGCTGGTAGCTTCACCCTGACGATCAATGCAGATGAACTACCAACAGGCGTATATTTCTACACCGTTGAAGCTGGTAATGAGAAAGTAACGCGCAAAATGATTGTGCAGTAGATTTGCGTTTTTTATAAAAAAGAGGATGGTCTTTGATTATTGACCATCCTCTTTTTTTACTTCTTAAATTAAATGATTAGAAGCAAGTAAGAACTGAATGTGAGTCAATAATTGGCAATGTATAGCCGTGGTTAGGATTAAAAGTTCCTTGGAGACTACTACTACCTTGATAAGAACAGCCATCATGATTATAGTTAACTAGTGCTGTTATCACACCAGTATAGGTACCAGAGGCTATTTTCACATGAAACTCATTCAACACATAAGGGGTTAAAGTTATGTTTCTTACCACATCATCGAAAGCACCATCATTACTTTTTATTGTTAAAGTAGCATCTATAGTATAAGAGGATTGTGGAAAATTAGTTATCTCCACGGCAATTGTGAAGCCATGTGGCACCTTCTTTTCATCTGCAACTCCTGTTGAATTAAACATAACCATTATTAGGAAAGCAGAAAAGATTAATTTAAAAGTTTTCATCGTTTGTAATTTTAAAAAGTTATTTAATTAATAGATTTTAAGCGAGATATGCCACCTCAATAAATAATTACAGAGGTGGCACAATTCGATCGAATTTGTTCTTACCCAGCCAAAAGATATGTTTTGTTGTATAATTAGGCACATTTTGTTGCCGAAAAAAAACCGGCCAAAAATAGCTAATATAAAAATGATCAAGAAAATAGTTTATTCGGAATACAGCAAATTGCCTGAATATATGAAACAGTGGTATGGGGGGGTAAAGACTTGAAAAACAAATACATAGGCTGTTTTAATTATTTATTGATTGTTGTCATTGCAAAACTAAAATTTATTTTTAAATACTGCATTAATTCTATCAATTATTTCTTCGTTAATCAGTTGGGCATAAGTTGGTTTTAATACCGAAGAGTTTAATTACCGTCATGTCTGGATGCGTTTCTCAGAAGATTATGGCCAAACCTGGAGCGAATATACTGACCTTACCAATGATATCTTCCATATCTTCAGTGAGTGTATTTTCTTGTCTGTTGCTTCTAATGTATATGAAGATGTGCATGTATTATATCAAACTGATAATACTCCCGGGCTAAATCAACGTTTCGAAGAGCATGGTGTCGTTGATAATAATATCGTACACCTGCCAGTAGCAACTGTTGTTGGTATCAACGAAGCTCCTGCTAATATCGTTGGCCTGGAACAGCTTAGTCCTAACCCGGCTTCCACTACAGCCAATGTTTTGATTAATGTTGACCGGCCTACGATGGTTGAAATGAGCCTGGTAAATATTTTGGGTCAGGTGGTTTACTCTCGCAGTGAGAGTTTGAGCTTTGCTGGTCCTCATAACCTTAAGCTCGACGTAAGCAGCTATGATACGGGTATTTACTTTG
>JBFWIF010000133.1:0-3207 GCA_050256135.1 Acidaminococcaceae bacterium
CAAAGTCTTACCTTTTCTTATCTCTTCTTTGAAACGTTCAAAAATAAGTACGTTGGCATCCACTGCCATACCAATTGATAAAATGATACCAGCAATTCCAGGTAATGTAAGAGTAGCATTAAGATACTTCATAGCTAATAATATAAGCATTATGTATAGCAATAACGCAATATCCGCAACTAATCCAGACATCCGGTAAAACAACAACATGAATACGAATACGCTTATTGTACCAATACCAAAAGCTTTAATGCTCATATCTTTGGAGTCTTGTCCAAGAGTTGGACCTACAGTCCTTGTTTCCATTACTTCTACCTTAACCGGTAAAGAACCACTCCTTAGTAAAATAGCAAGACGCTCCGCCTCTTCAACATTTCTTGATCCAGAAATCTGCGCATTACCGCCAGTGATAACCTCCTGTACAACCGGGCTAGTCAAAACATCGCCATCAAGCAAAATTGAAATAGGCTTGCCGATATTCTGGGCAGTTAGTGCCGCAAACTTCTTCGCACCTTCATCATTAAATTCCAAACCTACAACAGCTTGATTATTCTGACCGACATGAGCCTTGGAATTTTTTAAATCTTTTCCTGTTAAGACAGTCTTTCCTGTGACATCTTTAAATTCCAGAAGTGCTGTTCTGCCCAGCATAGCAATTGCTTTATCAGGGTCTTTAACACCTGGCAAATCAACTATAATCCTATCTTTTCCCTGACGCTGAATAGTAGGTTCCGTCAGTCCTAACTCATTAACACGCCTTTCAATAATCCTGACAACACGCTCAACAGCATCATTGTCCACCTTGGCATCTGGCGTATCAACCGCTTGCAAAACAACATGTGTACCACCTTGCAAATCGAGGCCTTGGCGTATCGAGAAAGCCACTGGTTTAGCATAAAAAACAAAACCAATAATAATTGCAAAAGTTATAACCAAAAATTTGGTCATACTATCCCATCTCAAATTTGTCTCCTCCAATCAAATTAAGCATATCACTACAACAATTCAATATCCTGCAGAACAAATAATAAAATTATTCCATACTATAAGTCCAGTAAGCAAATTAAAGTTGTGTAAAACTACTGCCCCTAAATAATACTAATTTCAACAAAAAAATCGTTGCGCAAAGATATATACTTTGCGCAATTATTAGTAATCCTATAGCTATTTTGTTGCTATGTCTTGCTTCGTCTGATCTTGGAAACGAGTAATAGCTGCTAATTCAAAATCAACTTTAACATCTTCAGCAACAGTTAAAGTAACTTTTGTCTTATTTACTGCAGCGATAACACCGTGTATGCCACCAACAGTAATTACTTTATCACCTTTTTTCAATGAATTAAGTAACAGCTCACGTTTTTTCTGTTCTTTTTTTTGTGGCCTATATAGCATAAAATAGAAAATCAAAGCCATAGCCACAAACGGCCAGTAGGTAAGAACAGCGGTTAAAAAATCGCTTGACATTCCTTGCATAAAAAAGACACCTCCAATTAATATACGAACAGTTAAAATATTCGGCGACGCTAACAAAAATCCTGCCAATTAAATTTTATAATTACTTAAAAATTTATCTTTAAAGTCAGTAAACGCATCATTTTTTATAGATTCTCGCATTTGTTTAGCAAAATCCAATAAAAAATGTAAATTATGGATAGTCAATAGCCTTAATGCAAATATTTCCTTAGCATGAAATAAATGTCTGATATAAGCTCTGGAATAATTACGACATGTATAACAGTTACATCTTTCATCTATTGGTCGAAAATCTTCAGCGTAAGCAGCGTTTCGAACAACCAATCTTCCTTCTGGAATCATAGCAGTGCCGTTTCTTGCTACTCGCGTCGGAAAAACACAATCAAACATATCTACTCCTAACGCTACGGCCTCAACCATACAATCCGGTGTACCAACTCCCATTAGATATCTGGCTTTATTCTTAGGCAAATGGCATGTAGTTTCGCCTAAAACGTCATACATCATTGATTTAGGCTCACCTACACTAAGTCCTCCTATGCCATAACCAGCGAAATCCATTTCTGTAAGAGCATCAGCGCTCATTTTTCGCAATTCAGGATACATGCCACCCTGAACAATTCCAAAAAGCGATTGGTCTTCCCTTGTATGGGCATCTAAACACCTTTTTGCCCAGCGTGAAGTACGCTCTGTTGATTTCTTCGCATATTCAAAATCTGCCGGATAAGGAATACATTCGTCAAACGCCATGGCAATATCCGCTCCCAGCGCTTCCTGCACCTGCGTTGCTATTTCGGGAGAAAGGAACTTAGTAGATCCGTCAATATGTGATCTGAAAGTAACTCCTTCTTCTTTAATTTTACGCATTTCCGCTAGACTAAATACCTGAAAACCTCCAGAGTCTGTGAGCATCCCATTTTTATATTTCATGAAATTATGTAACCCACCAGCTTTACGAATTAATTCGTGTCCTGGACGTAAAAATAAATGGTAGGTATTGGCTAGTATAACCTGAGCCCCCATCTCATATAACTCTTCAGGTGATAATGTTTTAACTGAGGCTTGAGTGCCAACAGGCATAAACATTGGAGCATCAAAAACACCGTGCGGAGTATGAAGCTTTCCAAGTCTTGCGCCAGTATGTGAACACTCTTTTATTAATTCATAGTGAACTGCATGCATATATTCCCCACCTTATCTAATAAACATCGCATCCCCAAAACTAAAGAAACGATACTTTTCCTTAACTGCTACTTCATAGGACTTAAGCATTATGTCTCTGCTTGCAAGAGCTGAAACCAGCATAAGTAATGTGCTCTGTGGCAAGTGAAAATTGGTTATCAAAGCATCTACAAAGCGAAACTTGTAACCTGGATAGATAAAAATATTGGTCCAGTTATTGCCGGTCTGCAAAACACCTGACTCACCAGCTGCTTCCAATGTACGAACGGCAGTTGTACCAACCGCAATAATTCTTCGGCCAGCTTTTTTAGCAGCGTTGATTTTTACAGCCGTTTCAGTACTTACATGATAAAATTCCCGATGCATGACATGGTCATCAATATTCTCAACGCTAACCGGCCTGAAGGTTCCTAAACCTACATGCAAGGTTACAAATACTTCCTCTGCCCCTATTTGCTTTATTTTTTCCATTAATTCCGGCGTAAAATGAAGACCGGCAGTAGGTGCAGCTGCTGAACCTTTTTCACGTGAATAAACAGTCTGATAACGTTC
>JBFWIF010000134.1:0-2976 GCA_050256135.1 Acidaminococcaceae bacterium
GAACAGGTGAGGCCTTTCTGCTTTATCAAAAAGCAGATAGAATTATGAGCCAGTTTGCAATCGAAAACGATCTGTGGTGGGGTCATCTGCAAATGAATATCGGATCGCATCTTCAGTTGAGAAATGATTATGAAAAGGCTCTTGTATATTATCAAAGTGCTTTAAAGATTTATCAGCATCACTTTCAAACGCACAACCCACTTATTACAGCTGCCTCCAGTAATATTGCGAATATATTAAACCAACTTGGAGAGTATGAGAAATCCAAGGATATTCTAATTATGTTTAATTCTGTATCAGGAAATGCACTAAATAAGGTTCAATTATCCAGGAATTTAGGTCAGGCATATTCCGGGTTGGGAGATCATGGAAAGGCATTAAAACAATTCAAGAATGCAGTCATGATTTCGAAAGTCGAACTTGGTGAAAACCATCTTGAAACAGCCAACTCTTTGATTACTTTAGCAGATTATTTAAGAGAAACCGGTGATTTAGAGGCTGCGATTATCAATTTTAAAGATGCAGCAGATATTGTTATTGAAATATTTGGAAGAGAGGATACAGAATACGCAAATGTGATTCGAAAGTTAGCAAGGACATATTCATTTAATCATGACTTTGTTCAAGCGGACAGTTTGTATGCTGTGGCAGAAAGTGTATTAAAACTTTCTGATATTCCTTCAGCAGCACCAGAAACATTTTCAGAGGTTAATAGTTTGATTAATACACGTTTAGTTGATGTTTATTTTTGGTGGGCTTCACTTTATTACAATTGGTTTAAGGCCGAAAATGATCTTGAAAAACTAAAAAGAAGTATTAGTTTGTTCGACAAAGCTATCGATATTACAGATCGGATTGGGCTTTTTCTAACAGATGAAAGCAGGATGTTGTTGAATCAAAACTTTAAGACCAAACTTACCGAGGCTATTGATGCCACTGCTGTACTCTATGAATATACGAATGATACAGTTTATGCAGATAAGGCATTTTATTATGCCGAAAAGGGGAGAGCCTCGGTATTACTTTCTTCTATTCGAAAATCTGAAGCATTGTTGTTGTCAGGTGTACAGGACTCTATCATCAGATATGAACAGCAATTGCGTGACGACTTGTCTGTAATTCAAAAATTACTCTATGAAGAACAGCAGAAAAACTATCCTGATGAAAACAGAATTGCTTTGCTGGAGAAGAGGCAACTTTTTCTGATGGAATCAATTGATAAGATAATTGCAAGGATAAGAACAGATTATCCTGGTTATGTGAATCTTATGTCCAGTTCTGGTCTTATTTCTTTGTCTGAAGTACAAGATCTAATTAGTGAAGAAGACTATTTTGTCTCCTATGCTTCTGGAGATAAACATTATTATTTAATATACGCCGACAATGAATCTCGTGGTTTGATAAGAATAGATGAAGAAAAAGTGGAAATTGAGCAGAAGATTGATCATTTGCTAGATCAGTTTAAAACAGATCTGTCTCTACAAACAAATAGTGATTTTCAGGATTTCATTGCTACTTCTGGCTTTCTTTATCATATGTTAATCAAACCGGTTGCTGGTAAGATTGAAAGTAAGAAATTACTTATTTTGCCAGAAGGCAAGCTTGGATATCTTCCTTTTGATGTTTTAGTTACAGACGAAAGTTTAGTTTTTAATCGCATTGATTACCGTAACTTACCCTATCTGATTCATCAGCATCCTATCTCATATTGTTATTCTGCTACGCTGCATTTTTCGGAGAGAGAACTTAAACAAAACGGAAACGGCAAACTCATCGCTTTTGCGCCAGATTACAGTGGTTTTAAAAGCATCAAGTTGAATGAGAACGATACGATTTTTCTGAGTGAGTTGCCTTTTGCCAAAGTAGAATCTGAAAAGGTTCTCAATATTTTTAAAGGTAAAATGGCAGCTGGGAGTGATGCAACAAAATCAAATTTTCTCAATCTGGCTGCTGAGTACAGCTATCTGCATTTGGCAATGCATACAATTATTAATGACGATAAGCCATTGTATTCCAGATTGATATTTCAGCAACAGGAGGATAGTCTGGATGCTTATTCCATTGGCACTTATGAACTTTTTGGCTTGGATCTGAAGGCCTCTCTCGTAGTTTTGAGTGCCTGTAATACCGGAACGGGCAAATACCGCGAAGGCGAAGGGATTATGAGTCTTACGAGAGGTTTTATCCATGCAGGAGTGCCTTCCATTGTGATGACAAATTGGGAGGTTCATGACCAGACTGGTTCTTGGATGATGGAACGCTTTTATGATTACCTGGACGATGGCATGAGTAAAGATGTTGCCTTGCAGCAGGCAAAAATTGATTTCCTGGATCAGGCCAATCAGCTCAAAGCACATCCTTATTTTTGGGCTTCCTATGTTGTTATCGGAGATGCTACGCCCATAAATAAGGGACACATACTCAATTGGTATGTTGGTTTCGCTGTCCTTGTCTTGCTTTTACTTCTTTTACCGTGTTATCGATTGATCAGAGGTAAAATTACAGCCAAAAGTTTACAATAGGGTCTGCTGAAAAAGTCTGTCGTATGCCAGATTCGAGGCGACAAGACGAAGATTTTATTTCACATAATGCAACCTGAAAATCGTCTAAACTTAACATAAAACCACTTGACTTCTACGGGCTAAATGTATTATCTTTGTACTCAAACCAAAACATAATCAAGATTATACTTGTACAATGGCATATCTGGATTACACTTTCAGAACAGCTCAACAAACCGAAGCTATGTTTACTTCCTAATATCTACAGGTTTGTGCTACAGCTAGTTGCCCCACCTTCCAATAAAGGAAATACATACTGCCACCATAAGTTTTTGGCAAAGCATTCAGCCAGCATCCCTCCCCATAGCTTGCCCATTCCTACAAAAACCAGACCCATGCATTTATCAACTTACACCATTAGTGTTGCGTTATAAATCGAACAAATTCAGTTGATTATAAAGTTCTTTTGTTTTCT